>JAGGWR010000362.1 GCA_021163445.1 Candidatus Tharpella aukensis | reverse complement strand
TTGCTTCAAAGAGATATTATCAAGAAAATACGCTCACGTATTATACCTGATTGATTTTACGTCTACGAAAAAATCACCTAACCGTGTAAATGCAACGGTTTAGCCTGTTTCGTGGTAAACTTGGGATTAAAGCACATTTTGAAAAAGAACAGGTTCTATTTCACAAAGGGATCAAGGTCAAAGTATTGACCCTGTTTTTTATTGATGAAGTGGCCAAATATCGACTTTACACAGATGCGGATCAAGAAGGTGGAGAGTATGCCAAAATATTTGAAGAAGAGTATCAGGATGCCCTGCATGAGTTGAAACAGAATCTTTTAACAGATGAAGACTACAAAAAGCATTTAGACAATATCCCGGTTGCCCTTACCCATAACGGATATTTTTCTATCGACAAAAAAGGTAAAATCGTTAACTCAAAAGAGACCGGAAGGGGGGCGGACAAGCAGTGTAATGATGTTGATGCATACGATCTGATTTTAAAGGACAAGGAACGACTGCTCTCCTTTGAAGAGCCGACTCGCTTTATTTTTTCCCACTCCGCACTCCGTGAAGGCTGGGATAATCCGAATGTATTTGTGATCTGCACCCTAAAACACAGTGATAACACAATTTCACGAAGGCAGGAGGTCGGGCGTGGACTTCGTATTGCCGTCAACCAACTTGGTGAACGCCAGGATGATCCGGCAACCGTTCACCAGACAAATGTACTGATCGTTATTGCCAGTGAAAGTTATAAAGATTTTGTAACCGCTTTGCAGCGCGATATCAGCAAATCCCTTTCAGATCGACCACGGGTGGCTGATGTAAAGTATTTCACCGGTAAAACCATGCAAACTGATTCTGGAAATGTGGAAGTTACGCAGGACATGGCAGAAGGAATTGAATTTTATCTTATCCAGAACGGCTACGTAGATCGCAAAAAGAATATTGCTGAAAAGTATCACGATGCAGTTAAAAATGCAGAGCTTGCTGATCTGCCTGACGACCTGCAAGATTACAAAGAACAGGTTCTCCAGTTGATTGACAGTGTTTATAGCGATGCCATGCTGCCGCAAATTGAAAATGCCCGTGGCGCTAAAACGAATCCCTTAAACGCCAACTTTGAGAAAAAAGAATTTAAGGATCTCTGGAGTAAAATTAACCGAAAAGCGGTTTACAGTGTCCATTTCAATAGTCTCGAGCTGGTCGGCAAGTGCGTGCTGACCCTAAACAACGAACTTAAGGTGATTCCACTTCAATATATCATTCAGCGTGGTGAACAAACTGATGACGTTACAATTGACCAGATGAAATCAGGCGCTGGTTTTCAGGTTAGTGAAACAGCAATTGAAAGCAATGCTAAATCAATTCAGTTAGCTGTGAGATATGATCTGATTGGGAAAATTGCAGAAAATGTTCAGTTGACCAGAAAGACGGTAGCTGAAATTTTAAGCCAGATAAAAAAGCCGGTTTTTGCACAGTTCAAAACTAACCCTGAAAATTTTATTGCTGAAGCAAGCCGTCTTATCAACGAGCAGAAAGCAACCGTCATTATCGAGCATCTAAGTTATGATTCAATGACTGAAAAGCATGGTATTGACATATTCACAAATGACCAGAGCAAGCAAGACTTCAGTAATGCCGGTAACCCGCTCAAACACCACATTTATGATTATGTGATAACGGACTCTAAAATAGAACGTACCTTTGTTAATGAACTTGATACCAGTTCTGAAGTAGTGGTCTATGCAAAACTTCCTAGAGGGTTTTTCATCCCGACTCCGGTCGGTAACTACAACCCGGACTGGGCTATTTCATTTAAAGAAGGCAGCGTCAAACATATCTACTTTGTTGCCGAAACCAAAGGTTCAATGTCCTCCATGGAGTTGCGGGAAATCGAAAGAACCAAAATTGAATGCGCTCGTAAATTTTTCAATGAAGTAAACCGCAAAATCAATCCCGACCAGGTTAAATATGATGTTGTAAACAGTTTCGGCAAACTGATGGAAATTGTTGGAATTGGGGCAAGTGTTGACACTAATTACGCGGAATAGTTACCATTTTCATCCATAAGTTTAAAGCAGTCATCCAACCAGTTTTGCCGGTTCCGGGTAACGGTCTCCTGCAACAACTTTTGGATCAACGCATTAAGGGATGTGTCAAACGGGGAAGTCTTCATATTCAAAATAGGCATCGGTTTTGCGACAGTGCTCGAAGAAGTTTTTGAAGCAGGCGTTGTTTTTAAGTTGGTTTTCGGTTTGAGCAATTGCATCAAAGAAGATTTTACTGCCGACGACAATCAGCTTTTTTCGGGCTCGGGTGATGGCGACATTGAAGCGGTTGGGGTTGTTTAAGAATTCCTGGAGAACCAGATCCGGGTCGGAGCTGGTAAAGCCGAAAATAATCACATCCCGCTCGGCTCCTTGCAGGCGTTCAACCGTATCAATTACGGGGAGGTCTGCGGTTTCTCCTAAAAGTTTGCGTAAACAGCTGGTAATGGAATTGTTTTGGGCTCGGTGGGGAGAGATAATTGCAAGTTGTTCATGTTTTATGCCATAATTATGTAATAGACGGTGGGCTAGATCTGAGATCAAGGAGGCTTCAAGCGCGGATTCCTGATTACAGTTTAAGTGTTTTGCTCCGACCAGAACCATCGGTCTTTGGGGGTCGATAATGGAATCAAGCAGCTTATTGCCGAGTCTGTCGGCAAGGGCTAATCGGGTGTGAGCGTTTCCGGCGTCCGGGTGCAGGCGACCCTGGTACCAGGTCTGGCTGGGAAACCGGCAAATGTCCTGATTCATCCGGTAGGTTACATTTAACTCCCGGTTGTGCTCAGGATAATGTTGCAGGAGAAAATCCAGTATGGAACTGCGGATTTTGGTGTCGATTTGAGCGTTGGTTGCGGTTTTCTTTTTCTCCGCCGCCGTATTTGCCTGATCTTCTTTAAAAATTGACGAGCGAATGATCGGCGGTAATTGTTTAACATCTCCCAGAAAAAGAAAGTTGCCTTTGCCGTAGATCAGGCTCAGCAGCGCCTGAGGTATCAATATCTGAGATGCTTCATCAAAGATCACCCAGTCAAAGGGTTTGCCGGAGTTGTTACGGGTGCTATAGTTGCCGCCGGTGTTTTCGCTGCTGCTGCTGCTACCGCTGCCACGACTTGATTTTGTCATCAAGTCGTGTAATCCGTAACCGGTCGCTCCAACTATCAGGTAGGGAGAATTGAAAACCTCTTTTGCGTTGGTTAACGGTTCGACCTGTATATCCTGGTTTTCCGGGTCGAATTTTACACCATCCCAGCGTCCCCATTTAACGCAGCGGGCGGGGAAATCCGGTAAATTATAACAATTTACAATATTTACTACTTTGTTTAAAACCTGATCAATGGCTTGATGGGTTAAAGCACTTACGGCAATGCGTAAACCTCTGCCGGTGCTTTGCGCCCGGCGGATTAGGGCAATCAAAATCCAACCGGAAAGATTGGTTTTGCCGGTTCCGGGAGGGCCGCTGATAAGGCTTAAATTATATCGGAAAGGTAGAGTCAACGCCGCTACCTGAGATCGGTTTAAAGAGGCCGGAGCGGCTTCGGATAAAAGCCAGTTCGAGAGCCAGAGTTGTTGGTCGGCCGGTTGTTTGCCCTTTAATTTTCCAGCGAGAAGATCAATAACCGGTTGCTGATCGGAATCTGAAAAACAGTTCTGCACAACTCCAAGAAGTTTTTCCGAATGAAAATCCTGAGCCTCCTCTTCCAGGGAATATGAGATGGCTTTGGATAAAGAGGGGGTGCGGCGCTGGCGAAAAGAGAGTGCGGCCTGGCCCTCTTTTACATTATAGCGGCTCATGATAACCGGGAGGCCGCTTTGCAAGTCGGTTGCTCCGATGGGTACCAGTTTGAGAAAATCCCCCTGCCGAAATTTAGCTATCCCGTTCTCTCCTTCAACCAGGTTAAAGAGAAAGAGAAAACGTCCTTCATCATCAAGGGTGGTTCCGGTGAAGTTAAGCGGCCCTAAAGCGCGAAAACGGGCCATTCGCTCAGCCAACGGCAGCTTGGCCAAACTTTTCAGATCTTTCTCCTGGTGCAACTTTTCGGCTTCGATAAATTTCCGACAAACCGGAGCCCAGCCTAAGTCATTTTGCGGGATAATTTGCCAACTTTCTTTATGCCACTCGCTCTCCAGGTTTTTTGTCAGCCATTGACCAAGTTTCATGATGAATTGGCAGGTGGTGCTCAGATGATGTTTTAACCTCTGACGCTGGCCGTCGGGATCATCATTTTGTGGACTGGCGGTGAGTTCTTGAGGTAAATAATCGCCGTGGATGAGGCTTGCCGGGGTCGCAAATGTGTTTTCATCCATCAGTCCTAAGATGCGGTTTAAGGCAAAAAGGGTGATAGTTCCCGGCACCGGCAGGTGGAAATGGTTGGTCAGCAGTTGACTTAAATTGGTATAATGACAATTGGGGGAATCTGGATCGGGACGAAAAAGAGCCTGCATTGGTTGGTCGTCCATCGTCTCGGCCCAAGCTAAAAGGTTTTGGCGGATTCTCGCTCCGTAGAGAAAAACATGCGGCCCCCGACTCTTTTGAGTGGTGCTTTGCCACCCTTCCTGTAACTTGTTTGAGAACTCGCGCCAGATTTGCGCACGCTCCGTAGATGTGGCAGCCAGCCAAATTTTTGTCTCTTCCTCGACGCCGCGATTTTTAATGGCCAAACCCAAACCTCTGGGTAGCCCGGAAGCCGGGTCATTGAACAGGTGTACGACAAATGTGGTTGAAATATTGCTCGGAAAGCGGTCGGTCTGCTCTTTATAAAGAATGATTTTATTGAGCGACAGAGCCTTAATCGTCCCTTTAAGATTATCTTTCTGCTCCGAACTAAAGCTGATGGCGTTGTAAAAAGTTCCGATATCCTGCTTTGTTGAGGTTTTTACGAGTTCATCAAAACTGGTCGCGGCCGACAAATTAGTTTCAGCATCAGCTTCAGTCTCAAGCGTTTGTTTAAAACTCAGGAGGCCGAGGGAACGCAATTTTTGCAAATTACCGGAGCTTAATCGAGGGATAAGTTGCAACTCCTCTTCAGCCAAAACCTGTTCATAACAAAATTCAAAACAGGAACAGTTCAGACAGTGCTGTTTTAGCTGCCAGGAAACTTTTTCCGGAGAATTTGCAAGGGCTGAATGAAAATTTTTCCAGATTGCGGGGAAAGTGTCGAGGTAGGGTTGCAAAGCAAAATCATGCCGTCGACTGAGTTCATCCGAGCCGGTTTCCGGCGAAAGGGTTATTAAAAAACCTTTTTCGGCCACTTTAAACCGGGAAAATTGGGGGTCGTCGGCAAGCAAACGCTCAAGCAAAAAAGCGTAAAATGCTACCTGCCACTTCTGATCATAGTGGGGCCGGAGAGTGCTTTTAATATCTCCAATCTGAAGATAGATTTCGGCTGTTTTCGCGGTTGTCCCCGGCGTCATATCGGGTGTTTCCGATGTCTCAGCAATGACTTGAATTAAATCAGGAATACCGATTCCGGGCAAAAATATTTCATTGTCGTCGGACGGGTTAAAAAGTTGTCCCGGCAGTGATAAAATATTATCACCCAGCAAAACCGGCTGATACAGATAGCGTGAGGTTGCAATATCCGCTTGGCTTATTTGTTGTAAATAATCAATTGTTTCGGCGAAACGATCTTTTAGACGTCGGCTCTTGCCCGACTCATCATCTGCTGCGAGGTTGCAGATCTTATTTTGGGATTTGAGGTGAGATATGATCTCCGCTTCAAATTGCCGCCCTCGCGCTAAGCGCTGGGCGGTTAGTTCATGATCTTGATCAGATCGTTTGCCGCGTGGCTGATCCGGTTCGGGCAGAAATTTGCAGCAGAACCGGCGGCGGCATTGTTGATAGCGGAAATACTCACCAATCATGGTTCCGGTTAGAGCCCGGGTTTGATAGTGCAGATTTTTCCGCAAAAGTGGAGTTGGCAAAGAGCTGTTTTCGCGGCGATTTTTCTCCCACTCCAGCAATGGTTCAACTTGGTTTGGGAGATCAATTAACCGTGCCCTCTTTTTTGTGCTTTGGGGCTGCTGGTCAAGATTTGCAGGGTCGCCGGCAACGATTTCGGATGAACAATCCCGGCAGCGGTTGAAAAAATCGATTACCCGATAATCCTGGATAAAACTGTTAAGTTCTTGCAAAATCAGCGAGTTCGGTAGTGTGGTGCAAAAAGCGTTAAGCGGGAACAGCGACCGTATTACTTTGAAGTGATGCTTAAGCCATTGACTAAAGTCTTCGTCGGTCAGGGGCAGGCGAAGTTTTTCAAATTTAATTTGATGGGAGCAGAAGATGCCGATCTCATCGGAGACGACGCTGAGATTTTCTATCTTTTCAGCATAAAATTCCTTAATACTCCAGGCCAGAATCAGGTTGCCGATGGAGCCGATAAAGGTTCGATAATAATATGTGCCACTCTCTTCGCGCACGACCTCAATACCGTTATCTAAAATGACTGCATTTTTATCCGCCGTCAATTCCAGGCGTAAAAGTTTACGGGTTCGGGAGAAGAGTCCGAGATCTGCCTGACGCTCTTCGTCGGGAGAGGATTTTAAAACTATACGCATGGCTTGCGCCACTTCATAAGAGACGTGGCCACCCAGCCCCAGCCAGGAGAGTTCCCTGGCCTCTTGTCCTTGAGTTGGTTCAGCCCTGACCTTTTTACATTCACCCTCATCAATTGATAGAATGCGTAAGCGCCGTCCGGCCAGGAGAACACAATCACCCGGCTCAAATTGTCTAACAATTGATTTAGGGATATCGGCTACCGAATCATTGCCGACCTCAAGCCGGTACTCCTCTTCATTTTCCGGAAAATTGCTCCAGATGCGATGTTCGACCAGGGCATTCCAATAAAACCAGCCGCCATCATAAAGACCTTTGACTGCCGCCTTTTTCAACCATTTTTTCTTGATTAAAGAGTTGAAAATATCTTGCAACGGCAAAATTCGCTCTGAATTGGCTGGTAATTCCCCCTCGGCTTCCGGAAAACCGGAAAAAAGTTTTTGCAACGCCCCGAGTGAGAGCCGCTTTTTATCGTAGAGGCACGAGATAATCTGTTGACTTAAAACGCTGGGCAAAATTTTTGGGAGTGGTGCTTCAACCTGGCCCTCTTCGGCCAGGTGAAGCAGGGCCATAAATCGAAGCAGCTGTTTTCCGGCACGCGGGCCTTGGCAAATCCCCCAGAAGTGAATTGTTTTGCGGCGTCGATTTGAGCGGCCAATTCGTTGCAGAAAAGCTGATACCGAGTCCGGTGGTTCGAAAAGAAGTACCGCATCAACATCGCCAACATCAATTCCCAGTTCCAGAGTGCTGGTGGCGACACAGAGCGATCGACTTTGATTGCGAAAACGTTGCTCAACATTGAGCCGTTCTTTGGCATTAAGATTGGAATAATGAAGTTCCGCTACGCCCTGGAATTGGCCTTGCCCGTTTAAAAGTGTAAAAATTTTATCGCAGCGCCCCCGGCTATTGGCAAAAATCATGATTTTCTGATATTTCCACTCCCGAGAGAGGTCTCCGACCAGATTAACCAAGTCGCTTTCATCATTTTTCAAATGCACCAAACGAGGTAGAATTTGGCGATTGACATTGTCGGTTAAAAGTTTGAAGTCCGGCTTGAAATTAAAAAATCGGGCGACCATGTCGGGGTCGGAGATGGTCGCTGAAAGGGCGATTTTTTGCAATGTTTTGCCGGTGCGACGCTCCAGCCTGTGCAAGAGATAAACCAGTTGCCGGCCTCGGTATTGGTGGACAAAAGGATGAACTTCATCAATAATAACCGTGCGCACCCGCAAAAGAAAAGCCTGGAGCTCCAGATTGGCGCTGCCGAGCATAACATCGAGAGATTCCGGGGTTGTCAACATAAGATCAGGGCAACCGCCGCCGTTAGATTTTACATCTCCGGTGCGAATCGCAAAACTTAAGCCTAAACGTTCACTTAAAAGAGTGGCAAAACGCCGCCGCAGATCAAAAGCCAAGGCCCGGGTCGGCACAATATAGATAATTGTTTCAGACAATCTGGAACTGATTATTTTCTCAAGGCAGGGGGCGAGTACGGCCTCGGTTTTGCCGGAACCGGTAGCCGCCTGAATAATCAGGTCACGATTTTCTAAAACCGGCCCGATCGCCTGTTCCTGAATCGGATGCAAACCGGAAAAAGCCCCATAAAAGGCTCTGAATGTATTGGGAAGTTGCAGCAGGGGGGATTTTTTGGTTGTAATCATTAAAAAAGTGTTGGTTATGGGGGTACATTGTGAGCTAAACAGGAAAGTTCTTGGGAAAGATCTGTTGTGAAAAACCGACCTGCTGCTACGGTTGTCAATTGTCTATCCCGTTGCTGGCTTTTCAGGAAAGATTATAGTTGGGATCAAAACATTTAACTATCGTAGTATGAATTTGTTTTATCATCTTATTATTAACCACTCCGGATTTTTCCATGAACCGCTCGTTAGCAAAATTTTTAACCTGAAAACAGTCAATAGCTGATATTTTAGTTAGGCCATTTATGTTGGTATCTGTGATCTGTATCATCCAAGGGTAGTGAGCGTATTTTGTTTTCCAGTCAGTTACAGGGACAATAGTCTTTAATGGGAGCCTTCCTATCTCGTTATGACTAACAACAATTGCAGGGCGAATTTTACTAATTTCACTGCCAACTTTTGGAAAAAACTTAACCAGCCAGACTTCACCCTGTTCAATATTCATAGATATCCCCGTTGTCGCCGCTCAGTTCTGTAGACAACGTTTTGTAGCCTTTGTCTTTCAAGGCCATTGAGACCCCTTGTGCCCACTTTTCCGCCTCTTTTTCTTTGAGATAGTTGATGATTGCTTCATTATAAATCGAAGAGAGTGAGACTCGCAGCTCCTTTTTGAGCGCCTGTACCCGCATTTTCAGTTCAGAGGGCATATTAAATGTTACTTTTTCCATAGAGCACTCGTGTGTTGTAGCCATATCATTCTCCTTATGTTTTATACAGTACTATAATACGGCTAACCTTGGATGTCAATTTCCAACGATAAAAAAATAGTCATCCCATGACTTTTTTACTTGGTCATCAATCAATAACATCTTCCCACATCCCATTCTGATGCAACCACATCGGATCAGCATTTTCTTGAATAAATTCGTCAACCTCTATGCCATCGATTGTCGGAGGTCTTTTTATCCTGACCTGCTTTCCATTCATGAAAACCCACATATATTTCTTTTGCCTTTCTGCTTTTGCCATCTTTTTAGCCCGTTTTTGTGCGGGCGTAAGTTTCTTTTTCACTTTTGCCATTTTTTATCTCTTATTTCCCCTCTAAAACTATTTTCTGCTGATCCAGATCCAATTGCCGGATCAAGGCTTTTATTTTGAAACGGGCTTCCTGGCCTCGGGTGTCGGTCAAGATTTTTGCTGTTTTTTTCCGGGTTTCGGATGCGGATGGTTGCCAATTATAGGCTTTTGCGTGCAGATAGATAAGTTTTTCGGTAATCGTTGCCCATTCGGAGGCTGAAAGATCGTTGAGACGATAGAGGGTTAAAGATTGCCAGGCATCGGCATAATTTGTTGCAAAATAGGGGGCTTCCGGTTGGTTGCGCAGCCCGATTCTGGTGTAATCTTCTCTTTGGACTTGCATGAAAAAGTCGTCGGTGAAAGCAAAGATCGGATAAAGTCCGGGATGAGGGGAGTCGGGGAAAAGGAGGCGGTTGAGTACCATATAACTTTTTCGGCGAATATTAACCCCGCGTTGGACAATCGATTCGCCTTCGTCAAATAGCAACACCCAACCTTTAAACCCGGCATTGCGAAACATTTCGGCCAAACTGCAGACCATCTGGAAATAGGGTTCCCAACCTTTGCAGGTCAGAGACTCCTCTTTATAAAATGAGACTTCGCGATATTTCAACGCCTGGCGCAGACGAGGTGTTGATAGAGGGTTGCCATTTAAAGCGTTGGCCAGCAGCCAGGGAAACTCTCGAGGACGGAAATTAAGATGCTGTTTCAAACCTTTTTGCCGTTGAGAAAGCAGCATGTTTTCCTGCACCAGAGCCGTTAAAATAGTTTTAAAGAGGTGCGGCATAGATTCCGGAAGAATCTCCAGCCGCCCGTTCGGTTGGCTTTTCTCAACTATTTTTTGCTCTAAAGCCCAGTTTTTCCACCATTTTACCAAGGATAAGGAGTTGTTCGGAAAACTAATTCGACTGAGCAGAGCCCGGTAAACCTGACGAAAATCATGAAACGGTATTTCCCGGGGGTCAAGATCGATCTGACTGGTAACAAAACCCTGATTCAGGGCTCGCTGATTAATATAGGCCAGGCTATGTGATTTGCCCTGACCATAGGAGCCGCAGAGACACAGATGAGGTGATCGGTTTTCTTCAAGTAATTGAACCCCGGCATCGAAGGTCTTGTTCAACTGCGTCTCATGGGCCGTTAGTAAACGCACCCCAAAAGGGTCAAAGAGTCCTTCCCGCAGCCGTTCTACAGTCCGCCGCAATTTAAAATTACCAGCCGTATCCAGGTTTTCATTAAACTTACGCATCGCCATCGTCATGACTTAATTGTCCCAACTTGGTTCTAACTTTTCAACTTTCTCTTGTTCCATCTCTTGCTGGCTGACAACGATATGCTCAGCCAGATCGAGATTTTCAATCGGGGTTTCACCTTGTTCCGCTAAATCCAGAAGCCGGATGACCTGTTTGACGAAAAGCCGGACTTCACTCAAAAGTCCCATCTTCTGTTGATTTTCACAGAGTTCCAGTAAAATCTTGTCGGAAACCGAAGCTGCGGCATCCCAACGATAAGCAATCTGGTGGATATGGCGTAAACGTTGTCCCAGAGTGACAAATTCCTCCTGTTTCAAAGGGGTTTGGTGGAGATCAACTAGAACGCCGCGATAATTTAGGATTTTCTTTCCGGTTGGCTTATCATCTTGCTCACCGATAGCCCGAACCCGGCTCCAGAGGGCATCGTATGATTTAAAGCCTTTCTCCGACAATAAAATATCAGGGATGATGGCGAAAAAGATATGAAAATATTCAGCCTGCTCGCTGTTGTCGATCAGGAGTCGCACATTTTCATAGGCGGCATTACGAATTGAGGCGGACTGGGCGATAACTGTCTCTAACTCATCAAGCAACAAGACCAGCCCTTTATAACCCTGGTCGCGCAGAAAACTGTTTAAAGAGTTGAGCATCAGCTTGCTGTTGGTCTTGTTCACAACCTCAAAAACGGCAAATGGTTTAAGCTCTTTTTTAGTTGCTTTACCAGCCTCAAACCAATGCAGGAGAAGTTCTCGGGCATTGGTACGATCGTCTTGAGATTCCTCTTCAGACAATGGTGTAAATCGGTTTTTGAGCAAAGCGATAAGCGCATTGGCAAAATTTATATTCATGCCGGAGAGGTTGCGCAGGTTTTCCGCCAGCTCCGCAATCTGTTCCCCGGTAAGCGGGGTTTCAGATTGTGCTAAATCGTCAAGCCATTGTTTGAGCAGGTTGCGAATCCCGAGTCCCGAAAAAGTTCCGCGCAGTTGGCGGACAATATTTTGGTAGACCGCCTCAAATTTGTGAATTGGGACTTCCCGCGTCAGCACCACAAAAGAGACCGCAAACCCCTGGCTTAAAGCAAGGTGACGAATTATCGACATGAAATGGGTTTTACCGTCACCATAATCACCACGAATAAAGCGCACCTTGGCTCCACCCTGGGCGATGTAGTTTTCCAGATCATCGGCGATAAATTTAATCCAGTTTTCACGACCAACCGTAAAAAAAGGAACTTGATCGGCCGGGACGCTGCCTTTACGCAGCTCTTCAATAATGGGCCGGGCCTGAAACGCTTTCAGTTCTTCGATCTCTTTGCCGGTTTTTAGAAAACTCATTATGAATTATCCTCTTTTAAAAAGCTGATAACGCCAATCTGCCGACGCTCGCCGGTGCGGTCAATAAGCCAAAGGGATTTACGTCCAGAACCCAATTTCAGCTGCATGCCATTTGTTGTGCCGCCAATACCCGCTTCGCAATAGCGCCAGATATCGACGCCAAACTGTTCCAGACTATAACCCCGGAATTTAGATTTATCCATGTTGCTGAAAAAGGCGACACTCTGCAGGGAGATAACATATTCCAGATAAAACTGGTAAATCGGCACCGGAGTCCCGGCTGTCAGATTATCTTTTTTACAGATGTTGAGATAGGTCTCATAAAAACCGTCAATATAGGCCTGCGGGTCGAAAGGCCGGTCGTAAAGCTGTTTTTTTAGTCGTGTAAGGGCTGTAACAATGCGGCGGGGGTCAATAGATTTTAGGACTTTCTTGTTAATTGTTGTCGTTCTGGCGGCAAAATCAATCTCTCCATAAATCCCTTTCAGCAGAGTGAGGCGGGGGAAATCTATCGCAATCGTCAAGCCCGCCTCTTCGCCCAGTTGGGTTAGGTCTTCAATAAATTTCAGCCGATATTTCTCCACCTGTTCCCGGGAGTACTCCCGTAACTCGGTAAAAAAAGGTTTGCAGGGCGACAGTTTCTCTTCCTGCTCAGCATCTTTTGCCAGCTTCGAATTTAAGAGCTCATCCAATTGCAGAAAATCATCACGCTCAGCCGAGCGAATACATTTTTTGATAAAATCCGCCAGACGCTGCCCCTGTTTTAACTCTTGTTGAAAGGGTCTGAGAATCTCTTTCAAATTGTCCTGGTTTTCCTGCAAAAAAGAATTATCCATATTTTCAGCTCTCTTTGGTTAAGGGTGGTAAGATGAAAATTTCTATTCTCGAGCAGCCTACTGGGAGGTTGTTTTTTGTGATTACTCATCGTCATCCAGTAACGAAAAAGCTTCGAGCATGGCCAGGGCTTCGTGTGCGGCGTCGACAATGTCATCATTTTCAGAATCAAGAAGTTCTCCCAGTGCAAGCCCGGCTTCTGGATGACCAATATTTACTGTCGCTTCAATGGTGGCAAAAAGTAAATCCAGGTCTTCTTCGGCAGAGGAGAGCAGTTCGGCAATGTGAGGCCAGGCTTTCTCTACTCCCTGGTTACCGGCCGAGATCACTGCCTGATAGTGGATGATGGGATTACTGTTTTCCAGGGCTTCTAAAATCTGCGGCTCAAAACCTTTTTTGTAACCCATGCAGAATACAGCCGTAAGCTGCCACTCCTCATTGTCGCTTTGATAGGCAGCGCGAACGGCTTTTTGGTGCCACTCCTGAGGGGCTCGAATTGAGGCTTCAAGAATTGATCGCCGTACATCTTTGGGGAAATTAGCGTCATAATAGATTTTTTCGAGTGCCGTCTGAATTAGTCGAAAAACCTTTTCCGTCACCAACATATCATCCGGATCGTCGAATTCATAGATATATGCATGTTCAAGTGCGGGTCCCAGAGAGATTGCGGCCTGGGAGCGAAGTTTTATGGCCTCTTCGCCATTTTCAATAATAGCCAGCAAAGCTCGGGCGAGCTTGTCGTTGGCAACCACGGAATTGCCCGCCATTTCAGCCGCCAGCAGCCGCTGTGCGGGATCGGCATTCGGGTCGTTAAGAACATCGAAAAAGATTTCATCAGCCTCTTCCGGCCATTCCCATGGTGCGGTCTCATAGAGTACTTCAAGATTCATTTTGGGGCCTCCAATAAAATATCTAAAATAGTTTTCTCCATTAATATAATTGACATAGCATTGGTTTTAACCATGTGCCGGGACAGCGATTACAGGATGGCGAAATAACTAAAGGGGCTGGCCACTTTACTGTTTAATTGTCCAGTTCTGCAATTCCAATCCGGGAATCTTGCGAAAATGTTTTTCATTATTGCTGACAATACAGTACCCCAAACTTAGAGCGGTAGCGCCAATTAAGAGATCAAAATCATCAACCGTTTTCCCTTGGCGACTCAAATCGGCTTTCAATCCACCAAAAGTATCCATGATTGCACAGCTAATCTCAATAATGGGAAAAACCTCTCTGAGACGGTGAATTTTTGCTAAATTTTTATTACGATGTTGTGATTTCTCTGCTCCATATATCAATTCACCATAGCTGATGACGGATACGGCTTTCGGGCTCGTTGCGTGAGCCCGAAAATTTTCCACAACCTCGGGAACGCCCTTTAATGAATAGATGATAGTATCAGTATCGAGGAGAAACATCAGAAAACATCCTTGAATCTTCGTGTAGATTGCCTGTCGTTCCTGATCTCTGTCACAATTTCTTCAGCCTCTCTTGGGTCTTCCCAGCAACCACACATCTCCAGAAAACTGTTTGTAGTGTCAGCAAACCGGGGCTCGGGTGTAGAGAGATGTTTTTTCAAGATGGAAATAACTTCCTGACTAATTGAACGATGATCCAAAGCTGCCCGACGAGCAAGAGTCGCATAGAGCTGATTATCAATTGATCGTACTTGCAAAACAGCCATCCCTTCCCCCTCTATATATACGTGTTGAATGTTGGAATTATTTCACCAGAGAATAACATAAAATGCATGCACATGCAATCAGTTTTCATGAAAAGTCCCGACAGGCAAAAGACCATTGGGGCTAGAGTTTTTTGTGCCAGTAGTTTGAAGTCAATAGCTTGTAGCTTGGTGTAGCTTGGGGGCAAATCTTTATCCTTGATAGTTTCTTAGGGGTTTTCTTGTATCAAAGATAAAGATTTTACCCCCACCTCCACCCACCTCCATATTAGTCCCATTGGTTCTGCTCTGGGGGAAGTTGTTTCCGAATGTCGACTAAATTATTTGCGAATGCTTTTACATCTTTTCCTAATTTTGGTAATTCAGCGAAAAGTTTGTTTAGGTCTTTAACTTTCACTGGTGATGTCGAGGTGACTGGTGAGATCCTGGCAATAACCTTATTTCCACGTTCCAGCTCAATAATTGTCTTTTGGTAGAAAACTCGATTTAGGACATCAGAAAATTGGCGAACAGCCTGAGTTACACTTATACGTTCCATTATTGCCCCTCCTCCCTCTCAACTAAAAGTCGAATAATATGATAACATTGGTTCTAACCGTTGTAAAGAAAAACGCTGATGAAGAACCAGATAGACCACACTTTCGCGAAAAACTAATCCTGAAGGGTGAAGGTCCTATCCACCTTATCTTCCCGTAGCGACACCGCTTGTCGCCATGGGTTGCAGGTGGCCTTCCTTTTGTCGTCGTTTTGCTTTATAGTAGATGAAAATAGAGCAAAGGGCAAGGGGTTCTTGAAAGCCGCAACCACTAAAACATGGGGGTGAGATATGCGCAGGAGAAGACACAAAAGAGTAGGTGGAGGATTATTGGTGGTGGATGAGCAGCAACAAAATTTGATCTCTCAGTGGGCCTTAACCATACTTTTGGAGCTCAGGGGTTGGAAGAAATTGGAAGGGAAATTCAACGGCGGCTTCACTTCAGATTGTGACATCCTTACCGCTGTCGGCCTGGAACATCTTGAAGATGAGGAGATGAACAAAAAACAGTTTCTTGAGGCTCTGGAGAATCAACGGGATAAGTTTACCGCCGAGCCCGCCGCACCCAATAAACATCTGGCCCGTAATTGTAAAGAAATTGCCGAATATATCGGCTTAAATAATGCGGAGCAACAGATTTTGCTCTTTACGGCACTACTCAAAGGAGACCAGGGGCTGCAAGAAGTGGCGAATAAACTTGGCGAAGTCAATGTTGAGGCGATTGCTATTATCCTGTCAACCATTCTGGAACTTGACCGGCAAGAGATTCGAGATGCGCTTTCGCGGCAGGGCTTATTGGCGCGGTCGGGTTTGTTGAATGTTGACCGGGTTACGCAATTTGATTTGAGCGACAAACTTGATCTGCTGGAAGGCCTGGGCGAAGCCCTTCAGGAGCCGGATGTCACGGTTGAAATGCTGTTGCGGAATTTTTTCACTCTGGTTGGGCCGCCTGAATTGACGAAGAAAGATTATCTTCATGAGAAAGATAATTTCAGCATGATTCGGGATCACCTTCGGCAGGCCGGAAAACAATCGACAAAAGGCGTCAATATCCTGGTTTACGGCCCTCCGGGTACCGGAAAGACCGAGTTTGCCAAAACCGTCGCTAAAACCCTGGGCTGCAAACTTTATGAAGTCAATATCGGTGACGAGGATAAACCGTATGATAAACCCAAACGTCTGCGAGCTTTTCAGCTTGCCCAACAGATTTTGTCACGCCAGAAAGATGCCCTAATTCTTTTTGATGAGATTGACAGTGTGCTGATAGAGGGTTTTAGTTTTTTGCATGACGGAGACTCACTTAATCTTAAGGCCAGTATCAATAAGAATCTGGAAAGCAATTCGGTGCCGGCCATCTGGATTGCCAACGATATCTGTTTTGCAGATAGTGCGTTTATCCGGCGTTTTGATATCGTCTTTAATCTTAATCCTCCGCCGCGATCAATCCGGCTTAAGATTTTGCGTAAATATTTGCAAGCTGTACCGGTTAGTTCTCAGTGGATGGAGCTACTCGCCGACAATAAATATATTGCTCCAGCCGTTATTGCCCGAGCGGCCAAGGTTGTGTGTTGCCAGGAGCTTAAAACTGAAAAGGAAAATGAAAAACGACTGGAAAAACTTCTCGAATCAACTCAAACCGCGATGGGTTATCCCCGACAACCGATTGTCGAAGCCCTGGCTCAGATCACATATCGGTTAGGGGCGGTAAATCCGGATCACGATTTGAAGCAGATTATCCAGGGCTTGCAGAAACATGGTGAGGGCCGTCTCTGTCTCTATGGCCCTCCGGGTACCGGAAAAACAGAATTTGGTCATTATTTGGCCCGGCAACTGGACAAACCTTTGCTGATTAAACGAGGTTCAGATCTGCTCGGCAAATACGTTGGCGAGACCGAAGCCAATATTGCCGAAATGTTTTATGAAGCGACCTATGATAAATCGGTTTTGCTGCTAGATGAAGCCGACGGTTTTTTGCGTGATCGCGGTCAAGCTAGCCAGCGTTGGGAGGTGACCCAGGTTAATGAACTTTTAACCCAAATGGAACGTCATAAAGGTCTCTTTGTCTGCTCGACAAATTTGATGGATAGCCTTGATGCAGCCTCACTGCGCCGCTTTGATCTAAAGATTAAGTTTGATTTTCTAAAACTGGAACAGGCATGGGATCTTTTTCAAGCGATTTTAAAGGAAAAAGGAGTAAAACTGAGCGACAAAAAACATTGGCAGGGCGAACTCGAAAAACAGCGCACCCTAACCCCCGGAGATTTCGCCACCGTCGTACGAAAAAGCCGGATAAGCGGCATCAAGTTAAGCCCGGCAGAGCTGCTTACCGGCTTGGCCGGAGAAGTAGCTTTCAAAGATTCTAAACCCGGTCAAAATATCGGCTTTTTTGCATTACAATAAGGCCTGTCAACTCAAAAAAGCGGGTTTTGTTCGCAATTTTTGCGTGGCTCACCTATAGCCTTGTTGTATTCATTCCTCTTCAATTGTTGTACGTTGAATATATTTGTTAAGTTTTACGTCAAAGGTCAGGATCTCTTGTTTTTCAACCGCATGGTATGCCCAAAGTAACGTGTCTACAAAATCAAATGTCGTAGAGGCAAAACATTGAAGGGCTTTAAGCAAAATCTTTGGTTTTTCAATTATTATCAATTGCTCATTGACGAGTTCTTCCAGGCACTGTTTAATCTTAGTTCTATCGACATGATAGACCTTTTGCAGAACATATACTACTTCACAAGCAGCTTCAATGGGAAGTATAGTCGACTGATGTTCAAGAATGTCGGTCGCTTTTTGAGACAACTCTTCATGATCGTTCAAAATATATCGCAAGACGATATTAGCATCAATGATTGCCATATTTTTCCTTTACAACGTTATGCCATGCATCTTCTTCACGAAAATTTACAGAAGGGTTTGCGTAGTGGTGCAAGCATCCGCGCAAACTTATTTTTTTGGAATTGATTATTTTCTTTTGCGGAACAGTTAGGATAATGATCTCCACTTGCTGTTTCCAGAATTGTTTCGGAAGGTGTAGTTGAATCTGTCCGTCTTTGACTGTTTGTATCTCTCGAATTGCTTCCATAAAAATACTTGACAACCTCCTTATATTGTTCATCGAAAATGTCAAAATACTTCTCTCGCCAATGATTAATGTATAATAGACCTGATGGCTTAAGTCAAACCTTGAATCCCGATATGGAAGGTCTCTTTGTCTGCTCGACAAATTTGATGGATAGCCTTGATGCCGCTTCACTGCGCCGCTTTGACCTGAAGATTAAGTTTGATTTTCTAAAACTTGAGCAGGCCTGGGATCTTTTTCAAGCGATTTTTAACGAGAAAGGAGTAAAGCTGAGCGACAAAAAGCATTGGCAGGGCGAACTCGAAAAACAGCGCACCCTAACCCCCGGAGATTTCGCCACCGTTGTGCGAAAAAGCCGGATAAGCGGCATCAAGTTAAGCCCGGCAGCGATGCTGACCGGTCTGGCCGGAGAAGCAGCTTTCAAAGATTCTAAATCCGGTCAAAATATCGGATTTTATGCATCACAATAAGGCCTGTTGCGGCCGAATATTTACGAGTAGGAGGGATCAAGTTATGAATGAAAAAGCATTCTGGTTACAAAAGTTTGCACAGATACGGAAACAGGTCGGAAATCGAAATTATTAGTTTCTCTTGACTTCATCCCATTTAGGAACGGTATTTTTTCGAGGTGCGGCATTGAGTATTTCAGTGACTTTTGCTTTAAGTGTAGAAATATCTTTTTTTGATATTCTTGACTCTATCGCAGATAATGCTTCAACTTGGCTCAATTGAGTGGTTAAAAAGTAGTTGGCCAGGTTGTTTAATGAAACACCTTGAGCTTTAGCTTCGTGAGATAACCGAATTTTCAATTCTGCTGGAATCCGCAAAGTTACAACTTGTGTTTTATTCATGATTACACCTCCAGAGGTAATAAAAATCTCCTGGGGTCACCACTGTGAATGGGTGACTTTTAAGTATGCCGCAGTTGAAATCCTTAATGTTTGAAGTTATTAAATATTGGCTATTACTCGTAAATGCGCACTCAACGAATATATTGTCATTTTCATCCAGTAAATTGGGGCGCAACCGATAGTAAATAGAGCGTTTATCTGCAAGTAGCGTCAACAAATCTAAAATATCTTCTACTTGATTTGTGGTGATATTTATTCGAGCTAAAATGTGGTCTCTTTTTAACACAGCTTCGTATTCAAAAAGAATAGGGGTTGATATTGCCATTTTCAATCTTTCTTCAACGATAAGTCTGAAAATAAGATGTGAAGCGCCACTTTGGCTCAGTAAGGCAGCAAGTAACGTGTTTGTATCTAATGTGATAATCATACTGTTATGATAGCTTATACGAATACAAATGGCAATTTCTTTTTCGTTGTAAACATTTTTAATGAGAGGGGTAATGTCATTGGAATTAGAAGAGAACAAGTTTCCAGAAACAGTTATCAAGGTTGTCGGGATAGGCGGCGGTGGTGGTCGTGCGGTTAACAATATGATCATGATGGGTGTGGAGGGGGTTGATTTTATTGTTGCGAATACCGATGCGCAAGTCCTTGATACCTCTCAAGCCGAATCCAGAGTTCTCCTAGGCAGTAGAATGACTAAAGGTCTGGGCGCGGGGGCTAATCCCGATGTTGGTCGCAGCGCAGCTTTAGAAGATGCAGCTCAAATTTCTAGACTTCTTTCTGGCGCAGATATGGTTTTTGTGGTGGCAGGTATGGGGGGCGGTACAGGAACTGGTGGGGCTCCGGTGGTGGCTCAGTTAGCTCGAGAGTCTGGAGCTCTTGTGATTGGAGTGGCGACCAAGCCTTTTAGTTTTGAAGGGAAAAAGAAGATGTGGGTGGCTGAGGTCGGGCTCGATAAATTGCGTGAACATGTAGATGCTCTAATTACGATACCCAATCAGCGTTTGCTCAATATGGCCTGCAATGATGCAACCTTCGATGATGCTTTTAAAAAAGCTGATGACGTTCTTCTTCAGGCGGTACGCAGTATCTCAGATCTGATTAACATACAGTGTCAAATAAATATTGATTTTCAGGATGTTAAGACGGTGATGGGTAATGCCGGGATGGCTCTGATGGCAACCGGGATGGCGAGCGGTGAAAACCGGGCCGTTGAAGCGGCTCAGAAGGCGATCTCCTCACCTCTTTTAGAAGATTTGAGTATTCAAGGGGCACGCATGGTGATTATCAATTTCGCTGCAGCGAATGAAGTTACTTTGCATGAATTGAGTGTAGCTGCTGATTTGATACAGGAAGAGGCGCATGAGAATGCGGAGGTTATCTGGGGGTGTGTGATCGATGACTCATTGGCTGATAACCTTCGAATTACGGTTATTGCAACAGATTTCGATTCAAATGACAATACGATTGCCAGCAATGTTTATAAATTACAGCAATCAGAGAAGAGGGTAGATTTTTCGGAAGATGATTTTGAGATACCAGAATTTATTCGACGACAGTTGGATTAAACATGGGCTTAATTGGGTTGGGGTCGTAATAAAATTAAAACTGACTCAAGGGCAAACGGGTTTAATTCTACTACGCACCCATTTAAGACCCCGCCCCCTTTTAAGACCCCCGGAGATTTCGCCACCGTCGTACGAAAAAGCCGGATAAGCGGCATCAATTTAAGCCCGGCAGCGATGCTTACCGGCCTGGCCGGAGCAGCTTTCAAAGATTCTAAATCCGGTCAAAATATCGGATTTTATGCATCACAATAAGGCCCGTTGCGGTCGGATATTTACAAGTAGGAGATATCAAGTTATGGATGAAAAAGCATTCTGGCTACAAATTTTTGCACAGATACGGAAACAGGTCGGAAATCGAAATTTCAACGCCTTTTTCAGGAATCACGAACTTGTTATAACTGTACCGGATACCATTGATCTGTTTATGGCTAAACAGGCCCTGGACGATTTCAACCTGCTCTCCAGAGATGAGATCGAAATTACGGTAGAAGAGGTCATAAAGACGGTAGCCGACCACTACAAAATCGCTACCGAAGATATATTGTCGCGCAAGAGAACAGAAGATATTGTTCTGCCCCGGCAGATTGCCATGTATATTTCCAGAACCATCACCGGAAATTCCTTTCCCGAGATAGGTGACAAATTTGGCGGCAAAGATCACGCTACAATTATGCATGCCTGTAATAAGATTGAGAAAGAGCTGCCACTTGATAAAAAACTGGCCGCGACAGTCAAAACCTTGAAAGAAAGAATAGTCAAGACCTGTCAGACTTAGTCTCAAATCCAAATGCAGCTAAGCACGTCCCTGAAATAGCTCTTGCGCCTTTATTGACATCAATAATTTAGAATGGAGCTGTGATATTGCTGACAACCTTGAAAGGTTTGAACTGTGTGATATTATAACAATTGCTGAGAAGTTGGCCGGCCACAGAGTTATTCCGGTGAAATTAAAGAGTTTTTTGAGATAAAATAGCGATTCAAACTTGCTTTTGGATTGGTTCAATTACCGGGGTATGGGGACGTTGTTGACTGAATAGTGCACGTCCCGTCGAGTTGGATGGGGAGTTTAGTTGAGTTTGTCTACAATATCCCGTACTTCGCGCCATACCTAATTCAGCAGAATGGGTAAACCAAAAAAGTTCCCCTGCTGTGAGGCCGAAGGCTTAAAAAACTAAGTAGTAAAAATGGGAATTGTATTTTCGTGGTCGGTGTGCTTTAAGTGTGGGGTGAAAAAATTGGGCTAGAGTAAATAAATGGGGGGGCAAACAGAGTAGGATTAGTTCTTGATTATTTAATTTTACTCTGACCCCATTTATTTCTTGACCCCATTTATTTCTTTTTGTTCACAACACATAACGAGGCACATTCATCTGAATGGCAGCCCCACTTCTTCGGAGTAAAAAATGGAAATATTCTCGACTTGGTACCATGATGAACATAAAATTAAACCGTTATCCCAAGATCTTATTGTGCAAGAAATAAAACGAGCAGAGAATGTAACCATTATTTCTGCATATTATTCTGTTGTCTTCCTGGAGAAAATACTTAGCAAAGTCACTAAGATAAAAAGAAAGAAATGTGTGTTGAATCTTTTATTTAATGGATTCAGTGGACAAAGACTATATGATCAACTTAACGAATTAAAAACACTTACAACTAGTTTGAAAAAGATGGGCTTTTTCAATATCGCTATATTTCTAAACAGAGAAACTGCACTTTTTCATACAAAATTATATTTCATCAAAAATGAACAGGGATCTGTGTGGTTTTCAGGTTCCGCAAACGCCTCTTTCTCTGCATTTGAAAAGAATGAAGAATTATTATTCAAATCAAGCTCAAAAATTAACAGTCTAAAGCAATACATTTCTGAGGTGGTTAGTGATTCTGCATTAATTGAAGATATCAATCCAGATGAGGCGGTGGAGTCCAATATTATTGGTTTTTTTAGAACTGGATCTATAGATTTTAAACCAAACCATCAATTGTCGTTTACATTTTCAGAATTTAAGCTGCCAGAGTGGGTTGAAGATAGAATTAGAAATATTGAAGATCGTCCAAGAAATACCAATCCTGGTAAGGCATGGGGTTCATATAATTTAAAATTGAGTCTCGGGTTGATGAATGACGAAAATGACAAAGTAGCTCAGATCAGCTTAAAACCTTGGTCAATCGAAACCTGTTATGGTTACTGGGTGCCAAACAGGTATAGATCTATTGTGAATAAAAATGTAGATCAAAGATCCAAAAGTATCAAAGCAAAACTTGTTGAAGTGTTAGACTTAATAAATAGTCGAGGAATTGATTCTTTGCTCGAAGATTATAAAAATTATCTTAATGATGCGAAAGTAATTTTGAAATCGAATAATATCAATTACCCAATTGATGAAGACGAGCTTATCAGTAAATACCAGAGATTTGTTGAGAGAATCATTTTTAAACTTTCTGACCAAGATAGATTGAAGAAGCTGTGTTTGCCGCTTGTTTCCACAGGAATGCCAGAAATATGGGAAGACAATATTGCATATGAAGATTTTTCTGAAAGTTTTTACGAGTATACAGCCAGTTGTTTAACAGCTGGGCAAATACCTCGTGTAGTGCGGTCAATTATGGATAATCTCGACTTTACTATTGATGCTGATGGTGGTGATATTATGGATAGTTTTGCTGAGTACTTTGAATCTGATGAAGCGGAATGGTCAGATGAGTACTGGCGGGAATGAAAGTTTACCCCAGAGGCGAGAGTTTCGAACGCGAACAGAAAAATGGGTAGAGTAGAGAGCATGATGCTAATCCCGCGTTTGTCCCGGCCAACTGTTCCCGTCCCTTTCGTCTGACGGTGTCTCAATAGCCGAGACGGAGTTCCTGGGATATCTTACTTATCTCTCAAGGATAAAGACCCTATCTGTTTCTCAAAATAATTTAAGATTCTATGGTGGCAAAATGGAATGTTTTTCAATGCAAAAAATTTCCATTGCTTTTTAAGATGACCTGATCATTTGATGGTTTTTATCGCAAGTAAACTTCTAACCATACACTGAATTTAAGGAGGATAAAAATGAATATTCTTGAGGCTGTTGCTAATTGGTATGGTTGCCCGTATGGATTGAAGAATTGTAAAGATAATTGTTCTAATTACATGATGGTAGATCCTCGTACTGATTCGGGCAAAGGAGTCGGCCCCAGTACGACAGGACAAAGAACCTTGTGTAGCCTTTTTGAAGATATGGATGATCAGATTATGAGAAAAACTGACGATAAGCGCTTGGAAGAATAAGGAGGTTAGATCTAAATTGGGTTAGTGTTAAATTAAATTTTCATCCAGGGTTAATTTGAGAAACCGCCCGGATAAAAATAAAAGGTAAAGGGCTTGATTGCTTTTGTCAAAGTATTGAAAAAGCACGAGCTTTTTACAATGCAGATGTCATAGTAGGTAGACATGGCAATGTTGGTGGCTGGCTGCAATAATATACGTACAGCCGAGTTGAAAGGGGAGTTTAGTAGCGCTTGGGATCAACTGGGAATTTAGGCATTTACTGCTACTCCAGCCTCAGCTACAAATGCCTCTAAAATTGGTTCCTCCACTTCAAAAACTTCATCTCCAAATGTTTCAATATGGAACTGGATTGCAGATTTTACAGATGTTAAGACTTCTTCGTATGTATCACCTTCATTTACTACAATGCCTTTCAATCCAAGTGGATATGCAAGATAACCATCGGAATGTTTTTCTATAATAATTTTAAATTGTTTATTCATATCAAGCCTCCATTAACGCTATTTCCGGCTAACGATAAGATAATATGTTCAAAATGTTATTTCCCCGGCATAGGTGTTCCGGGGGACATCTCACTTATTTCTCATTTTGAACGGTGCTTCGATTTTACATGATCTTGGGAAACGGGGGATATCCACTAATGAGAAGGAAATAGGGTCAGGCTTTTATAGTTTGACATTGGACACATTTAAAGTTGAAGAATTAATTCAATCCCATCATCAACCTTTGCCATGATTGAATTTGGTAAAGTTCAGCCCGCCAGATTTGTCCATGTTCGATTACCATTCTTCTTTCTCTAGAGAGTTAAGCTGTAAAGATGAGATTGTCGCATCTATTTTAAGTAGATGAGCCGCGTAAACCTTATCAAGCTGCTTAGTTATCTGTTCGCTGGAGTGCTTTTCCAGAAATTGAGCTACTGCTTGAGCGAACAGGTTGCTGCGTGATACTCCATGGCTTTTGGCATATTGATCAACGGATAAAAATAGTTCATCAGGTATTGATATTGCGGTTTTCATAAGGTTGTGCTCTTTTTTATTTTTTGGAATTATTGTGGTGATCCAACACGCAATCTTAGATAAGTATTACCATGGTAATACTTTCTGTCAATTTATTTTTTTGAAAATAAAAGGAGTTGAGGGGGCAGGCTTGTCTTCTGTTTGCTTATGTGTTATCATAATGTAAATAATGACAACATGGAGGTATGGGGTGATGATACGAACTCAAGTTCAGTTTGAAGAGGCACAGTATCAAAAAGTTAAAGAGTTGGCCAGTCAACAACAAATTTCTATTGCCGCATTAATACGTCAGGCTGTAGATCAATTTTTTATGACCACAAAGCCCGGGAAGACGGGTTTATATCGCGATGCAATGAAGGTTGTCGGGAAATACGAAGCTGACCATCATGATATATCTGAAAAACATGATCAGTATCTGGAGGAAATATATCGATGACAGTTTTTGCTGATACCTCTGGACTTTTTGCTCTGCTTGTTAGAAGTGACTATATGTATGTTCGGGCACAAAGTATTTTTCAATCATTTGCTGATAACAATATCAATCTGCTTTCCAGTTCATATGTTCTTGTTGAAACCATAGCTTTGCTGCAACGACGGGTCGGGATGGATGCCGTCCGGGATTTTCAAGAAAAGATTTTACCGTTAATTGAAATAATCTGGGTTGATAGTTACTGGCATGAAAAGGCGGTTAACCGACTTATCCTGCTTAATCAGAAGAAGGTCAGCCTGGTGGATTGTCTAAGTTTTGTCATCATGGAGGCTAAAGAGATAAGTACGGCATTCAGTTTTGACGGCCATTTTGAAAAGAATGGGTTTTCTTTGACGTAACAACTTTTTACAGGAAGCAAGATCAGGAGTTCTGGAGAGACTGGCAGAGCAAAATGGAGGGGATTGGAGTGAAAAGCCAAATCAATGGGTAATAACCCCGCATGTTTTTTACCAGATGACATTGTCGTAATAGTCTGAAATTATTTTATCGGAGGTTATAATTGGCAATTTTTTTAATATTGCGGTGGCAACAATCGTTCGATCCGCAGGGTCGCGATGACTCCAGTCAAGAGCGAGATTTTTTAGCCAAATATTCTCATTGACCGGAATAATTTCTATGGGACCCATTTTTCGTAACCGGTTAACATAGTCGGTAATAT
>JAGGWR010000032.1 GCA_021163445.1 Candidatus Tharpella aukensis | reverse complement strand
ACTTGCCTTGAAATACTGCCGGTCTTTTTTCGACAAAAGCCTTCAAACCTTCGCTCGCATCTTCGCTGGCAAAGGCTTTCATGAAAGCATCCTGTTCGATCTGCATGGCCGTCGCGGTATCCTGATTGTATCCTTGATAGATCGCTTTTTTAGCCATAGCGATGCCGATTGTTGCCTTGGTTGCCATTTTTTCAGCAAAAGCGATGGTTTTTTCGTTGAGTTCACTGCCCGGCATCAGCTCTTGAACAATACCCAGTTTCAAGGCTTCCTGCGGGGTGAGATTTTTTGCCGTGGCGATGAAGTAGAGAGCCTGTTTGGCTCCGATGAGACGAGCCAGGCGCTGGGTGCCGCCAGCACCAGGCAAGATTCCCAGAGTTGTTTCCGGCAGACCGAGAGTCGGGGTTTTCACTTTATCTTTAATTGTTACACTTTCAGCCATGAAGCGGAAATCACAGGCCAGTGCCAGTTCCAGTCCGCCGCCTAAAGCATAGCCGCCGAGTGCGGCGATTGTAAGTTTCGGCATATCTTCCAGTTTTTGGTTGACGCGTTGGAGTTCGCCGGAGATTTCCCAGGCATCGTAGGCGGTCATCTCGTTAAACATTTTGATGTCGGCACCGGCGACAAAAAAGCCAGGGATTTCACTGGTGATAACCAGAACTCTGGCATCGTCGTTAGCGGCAACTTCATCAAAAGCCTGGTCAAGCTCTGCCACCATTGCGACATTTAAAGAGTTGGCCGGGGGCCGGTTCAGGCTGATATTAGCAACCCCTTTGTTAACACTGATTTTTAGAAATTCGTAACTCATTTGGCTGATCCTTTAATAATAAAAAAGTTAAAAGTTATCCTTAACTCTCATTAAGTGAATCATTTACCATAACATAGTTGTTTCTTTGGCTCAAGTGTAAAATAGTACTATAATTATTTTCAGTCTTTTTGGAGTCTTCTAATGCCGCAAAAAACTTCTTCCCAATCTTTTCTTTTACCTTTGCCGGTTGATACTCACGTTCATTTGAGTCTGGGCGGCGATCCTTATGATAACGCCTCTCGTCAGCTGGCTGCTGGTGTCGCCGTAGTGCGCGATGCCGGTGACCGGGATGGTTCTCTTGACGAGGTTAAATTACCGTCAGCCTTAAAGGTTGTCCGGACGGGGCCAGCGCTCTTTAAAAAGGGCTCTTATGGATCTTTCTTGGGTGAAAACCGTGATCTTACTTTGGCCGAAAAGATCTCTGGAACCCCATCTTCTTTTGTTAAAGTAATTCTCACCGGTCTGGTTTCGTTTGATGTTTATGGAGAGGTTGGTCGGCAGCAGTGGAGTTTAACGGAACTTCATGAGATTGTCAAAATGGCGGCAGATGCTGGTAAAAAAGTGATGGTTCATGTAAATTCCGACAAAGCTTGCCGCGAGGCTGTTGAAGCCGGAGTTCACAGCCTTGAACATGGCTATTTTATCGCCCCGGAGACGCTCGAAATGATGGCTGATAAAGGAATCTATTGGGCCCCGACGGTAGCCGCTATGGCCAATCAGATTCTGGATCCAGACGGGCGTTTTTCAGCAGCTCAGTTGGCAATTATTGAGCGCAACTATAAAAGGCATATGGAGATGATCCAGTACGCTCATGATAATGGTGTTAAATTGACAATCGGTACTGATTCAGGATCATATAATGTTCCGCACGGCAGCTCTTTTTTACGTGAAATGGAGATCTTTGCCGAGGCTGGTATCTCTTTACCCGAAGTCTGGCGGATTGCGACCCACAACGGCAATGAACTCTTGGGTTTGAAGGGAGAGTTATTATTGTCTTTGGAACCTGAATTGCCTCTGAGCTCCTTGCTTGAGCAATCGAAGCGTTGGTTAAATCAGGAAAATCATAGTGATACTTTTTTTCGGTAGACCGTGCCCTGAAAAATGGCAATTAACTCATTTTTTTCATTGCGTACTTCAACCTGATAGGTTGCCAGTTTAGGGTTGATGGCAACTTCTTTGGCTTCGGCCGTGAGGGTTCCCCGGTTAGTTGCTTTGAGGTAGGAGATGGTCGCGCTGACCCCAACGGCTACCGTGCCATGTGAATTTGAGGCCACGGCAAAGGCGAGATCGGCCAAGGTAAAGATGGCTCCGCCATGCGTAATATCAACCCCGTTGAGATGTTTGTCGCTGATTATAAGTTCGGCCTTGGCGTAGCCGGGGCGGATGTCAAGCAGGGTGATATCATTGTGGGCCGCAAAACGGTCATTTTTAAAAAACTTTTTGATATTTTCCATGAAAGTTCGGTCTCCTGTCTGATTTATTGGCGTTAGCTGATGATTGTTTAGCTTGTAATTCAATTGAACAAAAACTGCGACAAAAACTTCACTCTATTTCGGTGTGGTGGACAGATTTCCAGGTACCGGCTGCAAGCCGGTTGCCGATTTGAGATTATCCCTGGCTGAATAGTTAGTGCCTGACCAAAAACCTGACAATTTTCTTGAGTGCAAGGCAGGCTCAGATTTTAACCGCAGGCATACATTAAGTATTCCGAGGATTAAAATTTGAGCCTAACGCCGCAATCGAGGAAATTGGCGGTTTTCGGTCGCGCACTAGTTACGATATATATTGACAGGTGACTTCTCTTCGGTGTACGACGACTAGATTAACAAACTTTATTCTGTAAAAGAATTAGCTTTTTAACTCGAGAAAATGGAGGAACTTATGGCAGCTCTTAAAGGAAGTAAAACCGAAAAGAATATTCTCACCGCTTTCGCCGGTGAAAGCCAGGCTCGTAATCGCTACACCTATTTTGCGAGTAAGGCAAAAAAAGAGGGTTATGTGCAGATTTCAGAAATTTTCACTGAAACTGCGGATCAGGAGAAAGAGCATGCTAAACGTCTCTTTAACCTGTTGGAAGGTGGTGAAGTTGAGATCAGTGGATCATTTCCGGCTGGGGTTGTCGGTTCGACCATTGAAAATCTGAAAGAGTCGGCGGCGGGTGAAAATCATGAGTATACTGAGATGTATCCGGAATTTGCGGTTACCGCCCGCGAAGAGGGTTTTACAGAGATCGCCGATATCTTTTTAGCAATCGCTGTGGCTGAGAAACAGCATGAGAAACGTTATCTTGATCTGGCCGCCAATATCGAGGCCGGCCGCGTTTTTAAGCGAGATGGTGAAGTAACTTGGCGTTGTCGCAATTGTGGTTATCTGCACACCGGCAGCGAGGCTGTTGAACTCTGCCCTGCCTGCGCTCATGCCCAGGCCCATTTTGAGTTGTTGGGAGAAAATTACTAAACTAAAATAGTAAGAAAATAATAAAAGTATTGTTTTGAGCGTTTGTCTGTGTTATAGCGGTTCCTATAGTTTTTTTAACTTCAAAAAAATGGGGAGAATGCATCATGGCAAAGGTATTGATCGTCTATTTCAGTCGCACTGGTAATACGGAAAAAATGGCCAATTTTATTGCTGAGGGGGTTCGTTTTGCAGGAGCCGAGGCAGAGCTTAAGAAGGTGAGTAAAGTCAAATCGGAAGATGATCTTGCCGGTTATGACGGTTATATCTTTGGCTGTCCCACTTATCATCGTGAAATGACCCAGAATTTTAAGACATTTCTCTTTCTTGCCGAAAAAGCTGGTCTTAGCGGCAAGGCCGCCGGGGCTTTTGGCTCATACACCCATTCCGGGGATGCGCCCAAGATTTTGGCTGATACTATGGAGTATGTGCTGAAGATGAACTTGGTTAACTTGGGTTCTTTTAACGGCTTGGAAGGAAAACTTCAAAGTGATGATCCGGAAATCATTAAATCATGTCAGGATTATGGCAAGGCTGTTGCCCAGATGACTCTCTAAAAGAGTAAGATATTGCGACATCAAAGGCCCTCTTCGGAAAATCCAGAGAGGGCCTTTTTTATGGTTTCATAAAACAATATTAATTTCGGGGTACGGCGAGCATTTTTTCCAGGGCCAGTCGGGCCCGGTCTGCGGTTTCCGGGTTGACGGTGATGACCGGTTCCAGCTTTTCCAGGGCGTTATGGATATCTTCAAGCGAGATCATTTTCATGTCCGGACAGATCATGGCATTTGGGGAGACCGGATGGAAAATGCGGTCGGGGTGAGCTTTTCTTAAGGGGTAGATCATGCCCTCTTCGGTGGCGATGATAAACTCTTTGGCACTTGACTGAATGACAAAATCGGTCATACCTCCGGTACTGCAAACGCCGTCGGCCAATTTGGTGACTTCGGGGCGGCATTCCGGATGGACAATGAGGAGGGCTTCGGGATGCGTTTTTTTAGCCTTGATGATATCGGCTTCTCCGATTGCATTATGGATCGGGCAAAAGCCATCCCATAAAGTCATCCGGCGGCCGGTTTGTTCCTGGACATAGGCTCCGAGGTTACGATCCGGAACAAAGATGATCTCTTTTTCGGGAGCTATCGATCTGACGACATTGACGGCATTGCCTGAGGTGCAGCAGATATCGCTTTCAGCTTTGACTTCAGCCGAGGAGTTGACATAGGTGACGACAACTGCAGAGGGCTTTTCCCGGCGCATTTTTTGTAACGCGGCTGCTTCAGCCATATCTGCCAGACCGCAACCGCACTCTAAGCGGGGCAGAATAACTTTTTTATCAGGTGCCAGGATAGCGGCACTTTCGGCCATGAAACGAACCCCGCAAAAAACAATTACCGGATTATCGAGCCGGGCTGCGTCAACGCTTAATCCCAATGAGTCACCGGTTATGTCAGCAATATCCTGGATCTCCGGGGGTTCATAATTATGGGCCAGAATAATTGCCTGGCGATCTTTTTTAAGCTGCTCAATTTTTTTTATTAATTCTTGCATGTTATTTACCTAACTCCTGCGAACGCTGGCAGGCGCTTTTTAAGGCTTCGTTGAAAGCGTGGCGCAAGCCGTTTTTTTCGAGTTCAGCCAGACCCGCAATTGTAGTGCCGCCGGGCGAGGTCACCATATCCTTTAACTCCATCGGATGTTTGCCACTCTCTTTGAGCAGCTCAGTTGAGCCGAGAACGGTTTCGACTACCAGTTTTCGAGCTAAATCTCGGGGCAGGCCGAGACCCACGGCGGCATCAAGCATAGCCTCAATAACCAGGAAAACGTAGGCCGGGCCGCTACCGGAAACGGCAGTTACCATATCCATCGTATTTTCTGGAACCAGGGCGGTTTCGCCGAGGCAGGAAAATATGGCTTGAGTGATTTTCAGATGTTTTTCCTGGGCATGGGAGCCGGCCGCAATCGCTGAGATTCCTCGGTTGATCAGGGCCGGGGTGTTGGGCATGATTCGGATTGTCGGAACCAGGTTTTGCAGTGGTTTCTCAAGACGCTTGCAGGGTACTCCGGCAGCGATTGAGATGAGCAATTTGTCAGTTGTCAATGCGTCTGCGATCTCATTCATTACCGGGTCAATAATTTGCGGTTTGACGGCGAGAATAATAATGTCGCTGTTTAAAACCAGTTCCCGGTTATCCTGAGCAACCGGAACTTGTAACTCTTCCTTAAGTTGTTTGCGGCAATCACTTGCCGCATCCCAAGCTGAAAGAGTCGGGCTTTGCGGGGCTGCCAGCAGGCCCTTAATGATGGCCTTACCCATATTGCCGCCACCGATAATGCCGATTCGATAGGTCGATAAATCCATTGTTTTCCTTATGGCTCTTTTGCTTGATTTAAGGTTGATGGTTTCGTAAAAGTAACGGGATGGCTAAGTAAAAATTTCGATAGACAAGATGATGTGGTTTTTCAGGCGCGAGACCATACATGTAGTATGTCGAGTGCCTGGAAAACCACATCATCGCAGGATATCGGAACTTTTTACGACGCCATCAAGTTGGGCTAAGATTCCGGCGACCAACAGAGGGAACATTATTTCATGGTGGCCGATAAGCTGATAACCCCGGCCGTTGCCGAGGGTCGGCCGTTTAACAACATTTTCAAAAGATCGATAGTGGCGGTTAAAATCCATGTTGACCGTAGTCAGGTTGTTTACTTGATGTCCGAGGTTGCGAACCAGTGAGATCGCTTTTAGAAAAACTTCGGGCAGAATTACGGCCGAACCGAGATTGATGTAGACGCCGTCCTCAAGTTGGGCCACCATGTTGCAGAATTTGTCGAAATCCCTGAAACTGGTGCTCCCGATAGCAGCTCCGTCGGCGGCCGCATGCATATGAATAATATCGGTGCCGAGGGCGACATGAACCGTGATCGGAATCTGCATACGATAGCATTGTCCTAAAAGGCTCAATTCACGGTGTGGCAGCTTTTCTTCCCAGATCATGCGGCCAACGGCAGCTCCCAGACCAAGTCCCTCCCGGTCTCCGATTAAGATTGCCTGGTTTAAGAGTTCACCGGTCTCTTTAGCCATGCCGAAGTTGCCGCCGGTTATGCCGTCGGCAACCTCTTCAGATGTGTGGCCTGCATAAGCGAGTTCAAAGTCGTGGATAATTCCGGCCCCGTTTAAGGCTATACCGCTCAATACCTCTTTTTCCAGGAGTTGTAAAAGTAGTGGTGTCAGTCCCACCTTGATGACGTGGGCGCCCATGCCGAGCAGAACCGGGCGTTGTTGTTGGCGGGCTGAAATGATGGCGCTAATGACGTTCTTCAAGTCATCGGCTGCGAGAAAACCGGGCAATTTGTCTAGCAGATCGGTAACGCTCTCTTTTCCGGTTAATTTTCTCGCAAAATTATTTATACTGACTTTGCTCGGGCGCGATGCCAGAGGGTAGGTGGTCAGTTTTCTTTTATCGAGTTCTATGATTTTCATCTTATAAAACCATTTTTAGATGGATTCGTCACTGGATGGCTAGGTAAAAATAACTACGACGCAGGAGATCGAAACTTTTTACGACGCCATCATCTCTTTTTCCACTAAGCCGCAGAGCAGATGACCCAAAAGGAGATGAATTTCCTGGATGCGGGCGGTGTTGTTACTGGGTACCAGGAGTGCTATATCACAAAGTTCAAGGCAGTCGCCGCCGTCACGGCCGAGCAGGCCGATAGTCGTCATTTTCAGTTCCCGGGCCCTTTTTAGACCGGCAATTATGTTTGCCGAAGTCCCGCTGGTGGTCAGGGCTATGGCAATGTCTCCGGCTTGGCCGAGACCTTCAAGCTGGCGGACAAAAAGTTCGGAAAAAGAGTAGTCGTTGGCAATTGAGGTGACTACTGCCGAGTCGCAAGTCAAAGCCAGTGCAGCCAGCGGCCGCCGGTCAAGGAGAAAACGGTTGATTAGTTCCGCCGCCAGATGTTGGGCCTGGGTGGCACTGCCGCCGTTGCCGAAAAAGAGAATCTTTTTCCCCTGTTGCAAGGCCAAATAGCAATTTTTAATCGCTTCTTCCAGGGCCGGGCCGCAGTTATTACAAACTAAATCTAGTAGTTCCTGTAACTGGTTGGAGGCTTCATATAATGGGGTAAATGTTAATTTGTTTCTCATCTGTTTCATGTATCCTATTTATGTTTTGAAATCAAGTCAGATATTGGCCGCTGATAGCTCTATTGTTATATTAGTTCAACCACGGATAACACGGATAACGCGGATTTCCTGAAAGAACCTCGGATTTATCCGTGTCCATCGGTGTAATTCGTGGTTGTAAAAATGGTTTTGGTTAGGCCGGGTTAGGTTTAGGAAAAAAATCAAGTTGAGGAACTTTGTCGATTAAACCAAGACCCCTGGCGGTTTGGTAAAATAGATCAAGACCTGCGAGAGCCCGATTGTCAAGTTTATAGGAGATTGCTTGTTCCCAGTATGCGAGTAGTTGAGCTGAAGAGATTGCGCTGTATTTATCTTTTTCTAAAAAGGTTGCAGCGGCCAGATTGGCGAGTTTTCCAGGTAGTAGCGAGACAATTTCGGTCAGGTGTTGATGGAGATTTGTGACAGCCTGGTTTTTTTTCGGTAAAATTTCTTTACGCCCGATCCAGAGGGCATAGACGAAGGGCAGGCCGGTAAATTGGTGCCAGAGAGAACCTAGATCGTAGACTCTAAAACCGGTTGGCGGGTTATGATAAAGTCCTAAAGCCTGGTCGCCGATGATTAGAGCCGCTTCCCGGGTTTGGTTTGGGTCGAACTCATTTGTCGTGAATGTGATTTTATCCGGGTTCAGCCCCTGAAAATGGAAAAGAATAATTTTTAAGAGAAAGATGGAGGTCAGGGAGTGACCGGTCAAAGAGATGTTGCAACCGTTTAGTTCGGATAAAGGGCGCCGGCTTAAAAGGAGGACACTGCGAACCTCATTAAGTGAGGTGATGGCAATATCGGGCAGGATAAAGTAATCATTTTTAGGGCTTACGGCCAGTAACATCGATGATGAAGGACTAATGTCGATGGTTCCGTTTTCGAGGCCCTGATTGAGTTGAGTCGGATGGCCCGGTCTTAATGTATAAAAATTATCATTTAGGGCCTCTTGCAGTTGCTGGTACAGTGGCCGGCAATTTAAATAGTCGATCTGGCCAAGATTAAGCTGTGGTGGCATTATTTCTGCTCTCCGGTCGGTTTGTCGGCTTGGGTTTTGGCGGGGGTGCCGGTTTGTTTTTTTTCGGGTTTACCGAAAAGAGCACCGTAGTCCAGCTTCCGGGCGCCGGGATTACGGTTTAAGCGCTTTCCTTGTTGACGCCAGAAGGAGAAGTGTGCAGGGCGGGGAGTGGTTGCCTTGGTGATAACTGCATAAAAAAAGAGGGCGGCGAAAAAATGATCCCGGTTGAGTAGCTGATTAATGCGTTTGTCGCCCCGGCCTAAGCGGTAGAGCAGGGTGAAAATTTCTTTGATTGCGTGCCGCTGAAAACGGGGCAGGCTTAAACGTTGACTTATCGGTTTTAACCACTCTTCGACCTTTTCCTGAACCAGGTTGAGGCGCACCTCGTCGGCGAGCGGGTACTCTTTGAGAATTCCGGGCAGCAGCAGGGCTGTGATTGTCATTTTTTCGAGTTCATTGTCGTTGTCAAGCCGCGGGAAAAAGTTTTCAACCGTTTGCAGAAGAGGGATAGATTCTGCCGTATTGTTGGCAATTTGATCGGGCAGCCAATGGTGATTGATTTGGTAGTGATCGCCCAGTGATAACAGGGCGGCAGTTGTTTTTTTAGTGTAGAGCCCCCTTAACTCTTCGCGCAAGCGGCTTGCCGGGACACCGGCTAACGCATGAGCCTGAGCCTTAAGCCCTTTACCGGTCTCATCTTCGATTGTAAAATTGAGGCGGCAGGCGAATTCAAGAGCTCGTAAAACCCGCACCGGATCCTCGGCAAAACGGGTGTCGGGATCACCGATAATGCGGATGATGCGATCTTCCAGATCCTGCAAACCGTTAACATGGTCAATGACGGAAAAATCGGCGATGTTATAGAAGAGAGCATTGATCGTAAAATCCCGGCGTCCGGCATCTTCGGCTGGAGAGCCGAAGAGATTGTTGGCCAGATTCGGCTGTTCCTTGATACTTTCGGCGTCGTCATGCTCTAAAGTGAAGGGCCGGCGAAATGTGGCAGTCTCAAAAATCTGCGGCGTAGAACGGTTGTGTCCATGGAAAAAAATGTGCACCAGGCGGAAGCGGCGCCCGATAATGCGTGAGTTGCGGAACAGTCTTTTAAGTTGTTTCGGGTTGGCATCGGTGACGATATCGAAATCGGCAGGGGTGAGCCCCAAAAGCATATCGCGCACGGCCCCGCCGGCAAGATAGGCAGTAAAGCCGCTATTTTTGAGCCGGTAGAGGATTTTTATGGCGTTGTGAGCGATCTTTTTACGTGAGATCGGGTGATCCGGACGGGGAATAATGATTGGTTCGGATAGACTGGTTTGTCGTTCGTCGGTTGTAGCTTTAGAGGGTGTCATAAAGAGGGTGTCATCAAGAGGGTTTTTGGAAATAAATTGTCGGGCTGGTTTTACAGGTTGAGTTTTTGTCTTCCATACAGTATGTTAACCGGTCTGGGGCTATAGCAGAGATTGGCTGTTAACGTAAAGTCTTTTATAGTGTCAACTGTTGTTATTGATAAATGGAGTCGGTAAAAGAATGGTCAAAAATAGAGAAGGGATGAGCCGGGCTGAATTGAAAAAAAAACTGGTTTTGTCCTGTGAAGAGAATCGCATATTGAAAGATCAGTTGAGCGTTATTCTGGCTGATCAATGTGACCGCAGCGCGGCTGAAATCTTGCGCGAAGCAGCTTTTCAGCAGGCTATTCTGATTGCTGAACTGCGCGAGAAAGAGGAAGTTTTAAGTAAGCTGGTGATTACCGATGGGTTGACCGGCCTCTATAACCATCGTCATTTTCAACAGCGTTTACGAGAAGAGTTTGAACGTATTAAACGCTACTCCGGGGAACTCTCATTGATTATGATCGATATCGATAATTTCAAAAACTATAATGATACCCATGGTCACCCGGCAGGTGACAAGGTGCTTTTAACCGTGGCTAATCTTTTGCTGGATAATGCTCGGCATAGTGATATCGTCGCGCGTTATGGCGGTGAAGAGTTTGTGATTCTTTGTCATAGCGGGATTAAGGATACGATCGGCGTTGCTGAACGTTTCCGGCGTGAGATTGAAAAGGCCGAGATTCCCGGTCAAGAGCAACAGCCTTTGTTGGCGGGTCAAACTGAAGGCAATTTGACGATTTGTCTGGGGGTGGCTGCTTATGATGCTTCGATGAGTGACGCAGGAACACTGGTTGAGCGGGCTGATAAAAAGCTCTATCAGGCCAAGGATGAGGGGAGGAATCGGGTTGCATATTGATCTTTTTTCTCGTTTCAAGGTGACATTTTTTATTAAATTACTGATCATTCTTAATGTCGTTGCGGTTCTCGGGATGTTTTTTTTCCCCGTTTCAACCTACTCTTTCGGTTTCTCTCTGGTTGTCCATGCTCTGTTGGCGGTTGCCCTCTCTTGGTTTTTGGCGAAAGTTATTTGGCCGGTTCGAGCTCGTTTGGATGAAATTGTCCTTTTTGTCGAAAAACATAAGGTTGACAGTGAGAAGGTTGACAGTGAGGAGGAAGTTCGCTCCGGTTCGGAGACGGCTATGGGCAGTTATCTGGGAATCCTTGATAATGTAATAAATCTTCTCGATAGTCAATATAAAGATCAAATTGCTCATAGTCAGCAACTGGAAAACTTTTCCCGGGTTTTGGAAAAACAGAATTACAAGATCAGCAAAAGTCGGCAGCGTTATCGGCGAACCCTTGATGCCCTCGAAAACGGTCTCTATCTGGTTGATGATAATTATATCATTCAGTCCATTAACCGGGCTGAGGCGGCTTATTTTAATGCTTTGCCGAAAGATTTGGTCGGTAAAAAATGTTATCAGGTTTTTCGCCAGCGCTCAAGCCCTTGTGCCGACTGTCTGCCGTGTGAATGTATGAAGGATGGTCAAAGCCAGACCCGTTTACGGGCTGAGGGGCGTCGGTCTGGACGTGAGTATGTTAATATTTACTGCTATCCGATTTTTCATGAGGAGAGTAATGAAAGCCATGAGGCGGTAGTCTATATTCATGATACAAGCCCTCTGGTAATGATGGAAGACCAAGTGATAAGGGCCGAAAAAATGGCCAGTATCGGGCAAATGGCGGCTGGCATTGCTCATGACCTGAATAACTATCTGGCTGCAATCTACGGGGTTGTACAGCTTTTGGAGATCCGTTTTGAAACAATTCCCGCTGGGCATGAAAAAGATTTAATGCTGCTTGGCAGGCTTAGGGTTCAGGTCGAAGCTCTGAATTTGATGGCCAGTAATCTGATGGTTTTTTCTCACCCTGAACGTAAAGAGTTTTTTCCGCTCTCTCTAAATCAGGTGATTGATGACGCCCTCTCCTTCAGTCGTTATGAGTTGGAACGTGAACAGGTCGGCGTGAACAAAAAATTTGCCGAAGAATTGCCCTCCGGTCAAATGGAAAAAGGATCGATTCAACAAGTTGTGTTAAACTTGATGCTTAATGCAGTGCAGACGATTCGAGAGCGCAAAGGTCAAGCTGAAGATGGTTTTGTTGGTCAGGTTACGATAGCTACTGGGCTAGAGGATGAAAATCATATTTTTTTCTCAGTTAGTGATAATGGTGTCGGCATAACTCAAGAGTGCCAAGAACATCTATTTGATCCATTTTTTTCGACCAAGAAAGTTGAAGTTGCGGGCGGGGCGACCGGGTTGGGTCTGTTTACGGTTCAAACAATAGTGGATCAGCATAGGGGAACCATCAGTTTTAATAGTGAAATTGGTAAAGGAAGTTCTTTTAGGGTTTTGCTTCCGTTACAACATCGTGATGATTCTTGCATTTCATAACCAGGACCATACAGGTTGTATAGATGAATATTGATATGATTAGAGAGTATAAAGAACTTTCGATTTTTTTATTAAAAACATTGCAGGGGTCGCTATCCAGTGGTCATGATTCAGGCAAAGTTTTGAGTTCGTTGCATGAGTCTCTGGTAAGTGCTGCCAATGCGAGTCAGATTAAGCGTATTCATAAGCAGGTCAAAGCTCTGTTGATCAAAGAGAAACCGGTTGATGTTGATCGTCTGTTGGCGTCTATACAGCAATTGAAAAATGACCTGTTATTCCAGTCGAACGTTGAAAACGATCTGCATTCCCTTGTCGATGAATTGAAATCATTGCTGGGGATGGCATTGCATCAGATTGAAGCTCTATCTCTGCATAAAGAAGAGAGTCGGAAACTTTTTCTGGAATGTCGGGATGACCTGAAAAATATCGCTGCACTCTCTGATATGAAACGTTACGTCGTCAAGTTTAAACGTCTTTTTTCAGTCAGTATTATTCTTGATGATGAGACCGATCGGGAGCGGGATGAGCTGAAGAAGATCATCACTATCTTGGCGGATTCGATCTCCGATCTTTTACTTAGCAGTGGTGATTTTGACAGTGGTCTGGATGAATGTATCGAGCGCTTGCAGCAGGCCCGGACTTTGAATGAAGTTCAGGAAATTCGCGAGTTGCTCTTGCAGCAAACCAAAGGCTTGCAGGTTAAAACCCGGCAGCTGGTGGCGGATGTGCAACAGTCACGGGAACAGGTACATGATGCCAATAAACAGGTTGAAATCTTAAAAAAACAGATGGAAAAGGTTAAGCAGGAGATTATTATCGATCCTCTGACGAGAACCTATAACCGCCGGGCTTACGACGAAAAGATCAAGCATGAGATGGCCGGTTTTCAGCGTTACGGTCGGCCGACGGCCTTGGCGATTATTGATATTGATCATTTCAAAAAAGTTAATGACTCCTATGGGCATCGAACCGGGGATGGGGTTTTGCGGATATTAAGCGACGTGATGAAAAAGGAGATTCGTGAGATTGACGTTTTGGCTCGTTATGGTGGTGAGGAGTTTGCCTTGATCCTGCCGCATACTCCTTATCAGTCAGCGTTTGATGTCGCCGATCGTATTCGACGGAAGGTTGAAGCTAGTCGTTTTACCTATAAGGGGAAACCTTTTTTGGTAACTATTAGTATCGGGGTTGGTACATTAAAGGTGGATGATACTCTCGAGAGCTATGTTGAAAGGGTCGATCAAGCCTTATATCGAGCCAAGGATCGTGGTCGTAACCAAGTGGTTGGTGAAGATGATTAAAGTTCTTTGATCATGGCGATCTCATCACAGTCGGGGAATTTGGCGCATTTCAGGCAGTCACCCCAGATCTTGTGGGGAAGTTGGTTTTTGTCGATTGTCCGATATCCGAGACCGGCAAAAAAACTCTCCTGATAGGTCAGGGTGAAGACTTTTTTTAAACCCAGCTTTGCAGCCTCTTCTTCGCAATCGTAGACTAGTTGTCGACCGATTCCCTGTTTTGTGTGAGGTGGCAGGACGGCGAGCGAACGAATCTCTCCCAAATCTTCCCAGCAGACATGCAGAGCGCTAACCCCAAAGATTTTTTCCTCCTTTTGGTAAACTATGAAATCACGTAGGTTGTCATAGAGGTCGCTCAGTGAACGGGGCAACAGCAGCCCCTGATCAGCATAATGTTTGAGCGTACTCTGAATGATTTTTACATCTTTTATGGTGGCCCGACGAATCATTCTGTTTTGTCCTTTAAAGCCTCTTTACGTAAGACTCCAGCGTGTTTTTCAGCCTCTTTGGTGATCTCTTCACCACTGCCCATACGGGCCAGTTCGCGAATCCTCTCCGGCTCCTGATCAGGAGTAAATTCGCTGATTTGGATTTTAGTCTCTTCTTTTTCCGGGCAGATTAATTTATCAATGACAAAGTGCTGGTCAGCGAAAGCCGCAACCTGGGGCAGGTGAGTTACAGTGATTACCTGGCAGTTTTTGGCAATGTCGGCAATTTTGCGACCAACGGCGGCGGCGGTGCCGCCGCCGAGGCCGGTGTCGACCTCATCAAAAATCATGGTTGGGAGTTGGTAATGATGGGCGAGGGTGGTTTTTAGCGCCAATAAAAGCCTGGAGAGTTCACCACCGGAGGCGATATCTCCAATTGGGGCAGGCGCCTCGCCGGGGTTGGCGCTAAAGAGGAAGGTGATTTTATCCATGCCCGCAGCCGAGCATGGGATAGCCTCTCTTTTGATAATAAAGCGAGCCTGAGCCAGATTGAGATCATGAAGATGCTTGGTTACGGTTCGGGCCAGAATCTCTCCCTGTTTCCGGCGGGCGAGGCTTAGTTTTTCAGCCGCCTTTAACATCTTTTCTCTTTTTTGCACAAGTTCATGGGTCAGGCGCTCTTTTTCAGTGTCGCGATTCTCCCAGCTTTTGACTTTTCCTTCAAGTTCTTTATGTAACTCAATCAGGCCGTTTATGTCGGTCGCAAATTTTCGTTTGAGACGTTCTAAAATGGCGAGTCGTTCTTCGGTCTCCTCGATAGTTTGTTCGTCGATGTCGAGGCGGGCCAGGTAGCTTTGATTTGCTTTGTAAATCTCTTGAAGGCTGTCGATGATCTCCGTTAAAGTCTCTTCCGCTTTGGGGGCGGAGTTATCTAAACGTGAGAGTTCAGTGCTGATTTCAAGCAGTCGATAACAGTTGTCAATGATTGAGTTGTTGTTGGAATAGCTGATCTCCTCAGCTTCTCTGGTCAATTCCTGAAGTTTGCCGCTCTGCTGGTATTGTTGGCGTTGGGCCTGCAGTTCTTCCTCTTCCTGGGGGTCTAAGCAGGCCTCGTTCAACTCTGTCAGCTGATGGGTGTAGTAGTCCATCTGCCGGGCTGCTTCACTGATTTTTTGTGACCACTGCTCCAGCTTAAGTTCTTGTTCCTGATGTTTATGAAAAAGGTTTTTGTACTCCTCTTGCATGAGTGCCAGGCCGCCGAAAGCATCGACCAGACGCAGCGGCTCCCGAGGATTGCGTAAACTTTGTTGCTGATGCTGGTCGACAAATTCAACTAGATGGGCGGACAGGGCCGTGACCGTGTTGCCGGTGGTTGGTTGGTCGTTTAAGTAGATGCGGTTGTTGATACCACCACGGTTTTTAATGCTGATATGGCGGCGCAGAATAAGCTCATCCTGATTGCCGGCAAAGCCTGAATCGTTAAGCCGCGACTGGAAAGAAGGGTTTTGCGGCAAAGAGAAGATCGCGCTGATAATTACCGGATGTTTTTCGTCATGGAAAATGTCGGCGCCCGGTTTACCCTCTAAAAGAGTGATCAAAGCGCTTAAGATGACTGATTTACCGGCTCCGGTCTCACCGGTGAGAACGGTTAAGCCGGAAAAAAAATCACATTCGATGTGATCAATTAGTTTATAGTTGCTGATTGTTAGATGTTTAAGCATCCTTCATCCTTCACCCTTTATCCGATAGCGTTCGCCCCATTTTAGTTTGTTGCGCAGAACTTCAAAATAGGGCTTGCTCGGTGAGGTGACAAGTTTGATGTCATGGCAGGCTCTGGTGATCGTGACCTTGTCGAGAGTTTGCAGGGAAAATCCGGCCTGACCATCGAGGGTTAGAAATACATCATCGCTGTCGGTTGAAGTCAAGGTTGTCTCAATCGTGACTTCAGGGGGAACAATAAGTGGACGGTTAGAGAGCGTATGGGGGCAGATCGGGGCAACGGTAATACTATTCAAAGTCGGGTAGACAATCGGTCCGCCTGCCGAAAGGGAGTAACCCGTAGAGCCGGTCGGGGTCGAAAAGATCAATCCGTCCGCTTTGAACGTGTTGACGAACTTGCCGTCGATTACTGTTTTTAGATCAATGATCCGGGCCATCGCCCCTTTATTAATGACGACATCATTGAGAACATTATGACTGGAGATGGGGTGCCCCTTGCGGTGGAGGGTGACTTTGAGAATCATGCGCGGACTTAAGGAAAAATTGCCGGCCAGAACCTCAGTCATGACTTTGAAAAGTTCATCCAGCGTGATTGCGGTTAAAAAGCCCAATCCTCCCAGATTGACTCCGAGAATTGGCAGGTCGCTCCGGTTTATGTGACGGGCGATACTGAGCAGAGTGCCATCGCCGCCCAGAACAACAATCAGGTCGGCTTGTTCAGAGATCTCTGTTTTACTTTGCTTTGGGAGTTTTAGCGGGGTCGCCAGCTCCTCTTCACAAAGTCCGTAAAGTTTGCGTTCTTTGAGCCACTCGTACAGTTTAATGCCGATTTCAAGAGCTCTTTTATTTTTCTTTTTCGTAATTATTCCGACGTTTCGCATGGACGCTTTTTAACATAGGAGAGGAAGTGAGTAAAGGGCATTCTTAGGCACTACCTAGGAGGCTGTCCGAGAATAGAAATTTTTTCTCAGATCGAGGCATTTTTTGAAAATAAGCACAGACATACGCCTAGTATTTCGAGCATTATTTTCAAAAAATAACGCTGAGCTGGGGAAAAAGAGCATTTTCGGACAGCCTCCTAGGTTAATCGTTCGAAAGTTATTACTTTACTGTCCTTGTCGAGGAAAAATTCGATTGGTCCGCTGATGCTGCGTTCGACAACATAGTTTTCGAGGCCGATCTTTATTGTGGTTCCCGGGTGAGCACATTTTTTGACGGTGATTCTGGCTCTGAGCCCGGCCTCAACTTTTTCTTCAAGCTCACTTTTTTTCTTCTTCAGACGGGTGACGTTTTCTTCTATTTCTAGATATTGCTTAAGTATTTTCTCCGCTTCAGGTCGTTCATCTTCGGGCAGGGAAGAAGTATCCTTATTCATCAAAATCTGTAATCCAAGTTTATCAACCATGTCGATCGATTGCGTGATAAGTGGTTCCATAAATTCATCAATCTTTTTAATTTTTTCGTGTAAGTCGAGAGCGCCGCCGGTTTCAATTGTGGTTTGGCTGCCTTCGTCGCTGCCCAGTTCCCCGCAGGTAACCCCTAAAAAAGCGACAACCTTGCTCTCTCCGGTAATCATCTCCTGGCAGCTGACGGTTGTTCCGGCGATGATATGGCTGTTGATGATGTGTTTGGAGGCCGTGATGCTGCCTCCGGTTCGCAGGTTGTTGACGGTTGAGATGTATTCACAAATAAGGTCTCCTCCGACTGCAATTTTCTCATTATCACTGCCGATGATACCTCCATTTGAAGTCAAGTTACCTTTGGTTCTGATTGAACCGCTAATGGTTTTTTCGACAAAGACATCGGCGTTGGAGATGATGTGAAAGCCCGATAGAAGGTTGCCGCTGATTTTTATAGAACCTTCAAATTTGATATGGCCGGTTTCGAGATCGACATCACCATCAAGATTAAAGGTGTCCGAGATCTCCAACTTGTCACCGTCCAATATTGGATGGCCGGCGTTGGTAACTTTATAAATAAGTTGAGTGTTGTTTTCGTCAAGGGCGACACCGGAACCGGCTTTGTAGCGGCGCAGCGGTGCGAGGGGCTCATTTTTTATGATAGTGCCGTCGATAAGTTTACCGGGGGTACCATTATGACCGAGGGTGATCTCCAGTAGAACCTCTCCCGGTTTGAAAAATTTAATTGTCCCTTTGTTTTTATAGTCAATTTGATCAGCACCCTTGAGTTTGCCGATATTTGTGCTGGTTGTAAAATGAAAGTTATATTTGTGTTGAACGACCGGTTTTTTAGCCAGTCCCCGAGCGATAATGGCGGAGATTGCTTTAGTGGGGTCATGATTGAATTTATCACGAATCGCAAAAAGGTTCTTTTTGCTGATCCCCGCAACCACGTTATTTTTTTTGAGGACGGTAACCAGTTGATCTGCTGTTATTGCGTTCTCGTTTTCCGGGTCAGGAGTTATTGAGAGACGAGCTTCGCTTTTCTCCTGGTTGACGGCAACACTGATCATGGTTGTTTTCCTGTCGCGGGGATTATTGATGAAATCGCTTTTTACGACGCCATCAAGCGTATTTAGCGTGTACCTATTTATACCATATAAAACCTGGTTTGGCAAGATTGTCGGTGAATAGCTAAAATATTGACAATCTGGCAATGTTTTGCTATTAAGGCTCACCGAATTGCCGGGTATACGGAATGTTTACTTAGCCATCCCATGATTTTTTACGAGTTTATCATACCTTAGTGTTGGCTTAACTTTAATAAATGGCGGATTGTTTTGATTGAGTCTAAAGATCGATATACGCTGGTGCTTTTTCGTAGCGGAAGCGGCGTGCATCGAAAATTGACCTTATCGGTCAAGCAGGTAAAAAGAGCTTTGTGGCTGGTTGCACCCGGGGTGTGTGCCCTTTTTCTGGGGGCTTTGGTGGCGATTGCTCTCTATCTGGTAAATTTACATAATATCAATGATTATGGTCGATTGGCAAAGAAAAACTATGAACTGGAGAAACAGGTAGATTACTTTTCACAGCGCATGGCCGATGTTACTGATCAACTGACAAATTTGAAAGAGAGTAATGCCCGGGTCAAGGTTATGGCCAATCTGGCGATTGTCCCCGGGCAGATTGAAACTCAGAATGTGGGCGGCCCTGATCCCCTGGCGGCGGAGTTGACGGTTTCGAGTATTGACGCTGAGCGTAAACAGCAGTTGGCTCGAATGCATAGTGAGTTGCAGCGTTTAGAGCTTGACATCACGCATGAAGAGGGTGAACTTGGACATTTAAGTAGACATCTTAAAGAGCGCCAGGCTCTGCTCAATTTTACTCCATCGGTTTGGCCGGTGCGGGGTTGGATCAGCTCTCGTTTCGGTTACCGGGTTTCTCCTTTTACCGGTCGGCGTGCACTGCATAAGGGGCTCGATATTGTTAATCGGGTCGGTACTCCGGTGGTCGTGACCGCCGATGGCCAGGTTGTTTTTGCCGGTTATAAAGGCGGTTATGGGAAGATGGTGATTGTTGACCATGGTTTGGGAAAAGTGACCAAATATGGCCACCTCTCAAAGATCACTGTTCACAACGGAGATTCGATGGTTCGCGGTCAGGAATTGGGACTGCTTGGTAATACCGGTCGCAGTACCGGTGCCCACCTTCACTATGAGGTTGTCTTAAATGGCAAGGCGGTAAATCCGATTGACTACCTGCTGGATTAAGACGTTCAGCGGTTTATAAACTCAAATGTCCTCGTGAAGCGTCGTATGGCGTCTTTTTGCGAGGACTTTTTATTTCAGTCAGGCACTATTTCAAGAGGTTGAAACTTCATGGCAAATATTCTGAAAAAGATATTCGGCAGCAAAAATGATCGTGAAATCAAAGCTATGCAAGGGTTGGTTAGGCGAGTCAATGATGAAGAGGAGGCGCTTAAAGCGCTTTCTGATAGTCAGCTCCAGGAAAAAACCAATGAGTTTAAGTCACGTCTTAAAGAAGGTGTTGTGACGCTGGATGATCTTTTGCCGGAAGCGTTTGCCGTTGTTCGTGAGGCCGCAATCCGAACCTTGGGGATGCGTCATTTTGATGCACAGATTATGGGTGGAATTGTTCTTCACGATGGCAAAATTGCGGAGATGAAAACCGGTGAGGGGAAGACCCTGGCTGCGACCCTGCCGGTCTACCTTAATGCTCTGGCTGGCAAAGGTGTGCATGTTGTCACCGTCAACGATTATCTGGCTCGGCGAGATGCGGCCTGGATGGGTACGGTTTATGAGTTTTTGGGGCTTTCGGTCGGGGTTATCCTGCATGAGCTTGATGATCAGGAGCGCCAGATAGCTTATGGTTCTGATATTACATACGGAACCAATAATGAGTTCGGTTTTGATTATCTGCGCGATAATATGAAATTTTCTCTCGAAGATTACGCGCAGCGGCCCCTCTATTACGCGATTGTTGATGAGGTTGACAGTATCCTTATTGATGAAGCGCGAACCCCGCTGATTATCTCCGGGCCGACTGATGACAGTACAGAAAAATATTATGTTATCGATAAAGCGATGCGTAAATTAATCCAGTGTAATCAGGCTTTAGAGGAGCCGACCGATTATGAGCTGGATGAGAAGAGTCGTTCAGCAACCCTGACTGATGCCGGGGTCGCCGCCGTCGAAGAGCTTCTTAAAGTTAAAAATCTTTATGAACCGTCCCAGATCGAGACCCTCCACCATGTCAATCAGGCCTTAAAAGCACATGTTCTTTTCAAGCGTGATGTTGACTATGTGGTGAAAGATGACAAAGTTGTTATTGTTGACGAATTTACCGGCCGCCTGATGGATGGGCGGCGTTATAGTGATGGCCTGCATCAGGCTCTTGAGGCCAAGGAAGGGGCCAAAATTGAGCGCGAGAATCAAACCTTGGCCGGGGTTACCTTCCAGAACTATTTTCGCATGTATGACAAATTGGCCGGAATGACCGGAACCGCAGATACCGAAGCGGTTGAATTCACTCAGACTTATGGTCTCGCAGTAGTCGTTGTGCCGACGAATATGCCGATGATCAGAGAAGATAATCCGGATGTGATTTTTAAGACCGGAAAAGAGAAATACAATGCCGTTGTTGAAGAGATTATAGCTTGTCATGAGGCTGGTCAGCCCGCTCTGGTCGGAACCATCTCAATCGAAGACTCTGAAAATTTAGGCAATGTTCTTAAGCGGAAAGGGATTAAACATGAAGTTTTAAATGCCAAATTTCATGAAAAAGAGGCCGAGATTATTACTCAAGCCGGTCGTAAAGGGGCGATAACGATTGCCACCAATATGGCCGGTCGGGGAACTGATATTGTGTTGGGCGGCAATCCCGAAATGATGGCCAAATCTAAACTTAAGGAAGATATGAGTTTAGATGAGCGCGAACAGATTATTGCCGGTTTTCGTAAGCAGTGTAATGCGGAGCGTGAGGAGGTTCTGGCCGCCGGAGGATTACATATTCTGGGCACCGAACGTCATGAGAGTCGGCGTATCGATAATCAGTTGAGAGGGCGTTCCGGTCGTCAGGGAGATCCCGGTTCATCCCGTTTTTATCTCAGCCTGGAGGATGATCTGATGCGGATTTTCGGCTCCGAGCGCATTGCCAAGGTTATGGATACCCTGGGTATTGAAGAGGGCGAACCGATTGAACACGGTATGATCTCCAAGGCGATCGAAAATGCCCAGCGGCGGGTTGAGGGGCACAACTTTGATATCCGTAAACAGTTGCTTGAGTATGATGATGTCATGAACAAGCAGCGCGAAACCATCTACGCTCTGCGGCGCGAGGTTTTGGGTGACGATGATCTGCGCAGTCTGGTTATAGAATATGTTGAGGATGTCGTCGAGGAGATGCTCGAGGCGGCTACTGTCGGCTCCCGTAATAGTGCCGAATGGGACTATGACTCTTTGGCGGTCGGCTTACAGCGTTCATTTGCTCTGGCGGTCGATTTTTCTGAAGAGTCGGAGTTGGCCCAACTTGATGATTCGGAACTTCTAAAAGAGCGCTTGCAGGAGCTTGTCCGGGAAAATTATGCGGCCAGAGAAGTTGAGATGGGCGTTGAAACCGTACGCCAGCTGGAAAAGATTATTCTTCTTCATACTATAGATAATCTGTGGAAAGATCATCTTTATGCTATCGATCAGCTTAAGGAAGGGATTGGCTTGCGCGGTTACGGACAGAAAGATCCTCTGCGTGAGTATCAGCGTGAGGGATTCGAAATGTTTGCCGATATGATCGAGCGGGTCAAGGAAGATGTCGTCGGCCAGCTTTTCCATATCCAGGTAACTCGTGAGGATGAGGTCGAAGAGCTTGATCAGCAGTCGCGCCAGGAAAATGAGTTAGTTTTTTCTCGCGGTCGTCGCGGCGAGGACGGCAAGCAAAAGCCGGTAGTCGGCGGTCAAAAAGTTGGTCGTAACGACCCCTGTCCCTGTGGCAGCGGTAAAAAATACAAGAAATGTTGTGGGAAATAAAGTCCAATGCCTGAAAATATAAAAATTTGTCCGGGTTATCGTTTTGCCGGGGTGCATTGTGGTTTGAAGCCGGGTGAGGCTCTCGATTTGGCTCTTTTGTTGAGTGATTGCCCGGCTGTCGCTGCCGCAGTTTTTACCAAAAACCGGTTTCCGGCGGCCCCGGTACTTTATGGTCGCAGACAGTTGGCCGAAGGTTCAGATCTGCGTGCGGTTATGATTAACAGCGGTAATGCTAATGCCTGTACCGGTCATCAGGGTGAGGTCGATGTTTTAACCGTGGTCGAGGTTCTGGCTGCTGCCTTAAAACTTTCTCCTGCGGAGATATTTATCTCTTCAACCGGGGTTATTGGCGAACCTTTTCCCGTGACTACGGTGCTTAAAGGGGTAGAACCCCTGGTTTCCGGTCTCGAGGGTGAAGCTCTGCCGAAAGCAGATCTGGCAGCCGCAGCTCGGGCGATTATGACAACTGATCAGGTGCCGAAAACTGTTGGTATCGAAATTGAGACCAGTCAAGGGTTGGTGACCCTGACCGGGCTTGCCAAAGGTGCGGGTATGATTCATCCCGATATGGCGACGATGCTTGCCTACCTTTTGACCGATGCCGAAATTGATCGGCAGACCTGGCAGGCAATGTTGCAGCGGGTGGTTGATAAAAGTTTTAACCGGATCAGTGTTGACGGAGATATGAGTACCAATGATACAGTTTTAGCCTTGGCCAACGGGGTCTCCGGTTGTTACTTGACAAGTTCTTCAGACCTTGAAGCTTTGGAAGGCGGCCTTCTGCAGATAGCCCGTGAGTTGGCCTTTATGATTGTCAAGGATGGCGAAGGTGCGACTAAAGTCGTTGAAATTAAGGTTGTCAGGGCCTTAAACATTGATGCAGCCGAAAAAATCTGTCGGGCGGTGGCCAATTCAGCCTTGGTCAAGACCGCTTTTTTTGGTCAGGATGCCAATTGGGGGCGGATTATTGCGGCTGTCGGCTATGCCGGGGTCAAGATTAATCCTGAGCTGGTTAATATAAATTTTGATCAAATCAGGGTCGTTACCGGCGGCGTTCGTGATCCCCTTTATCAAGAAGAGGATGGTGCGGCAGTATTACGGCAGCCTGAATTTATGGTGAAAATTGACCTGCAATCAGGTGAAGATGAGTTCACCCTCCTAACTTCCGACCTGACCCACGAATATATCTCAATCAACGCCGACTACCGGAGTTAGTAGTCAGCCACCATTTTTTTCAGATAGTACGGTTCTTGCAGTCGAACCTAGCACTTCGTTTTAAAATTACCAATTTTTTAACTATTCAGTTGCTGTCTTCAAATTACCTTGGTGTGGGGACATACCTCCAGGCCGGGCTTTAAGCCCGTGACGAGCTGAGCTGTGTCCCCCTCGAAGTGGGCGAAGCGACGTTCGTCGTTATTTGTTAAAGCTTTATAGTTGTCACCTGAATAGTTACCAATTTTTTTAAAGTTCTAAGGAGTGTGAGAATTATGAATTATGCCAACTATGCCTGCCTGCATGCCCATAATCTACCTGAAAAAACCTGTTTAATCGAACGTACCCCGGCGACTGGTGAACGGCGCACTTTAACCTGGAAAGAGTTTAATCAATCGATTAACCGGGTTGCCAATTATCTGAAAAATGAACTCTCTATCGAGTCGGGTGACTATGTTATGCACCTGCAAAACAACAGCCTGGAGTGGCTTGTCAGTTACTATGCCATCATCAAGCTCGGGGCGGTTGTCGTGCCGCTCAATTTTCGTTTTGTCGGCAGTGATATTAAATTTGCGGCCGAGGTCTCCAATCCCAAAGCCTTTATCCTAGGTTCCGAGTTTCTGGCGGTTGTGGAACCGGTTCGGGAAGAGCTTTTGACGGTCAAGAATTACATCTGCGTCGGTGATAAAATCGGCGAAGGGATGATCGATTATTGTGTACTGGCCGACTACGACGATACCTCCGAAGCTCTGCTTGAGGTCGAGGCCGATGCCGCTCTGGCGATGATGTTCACCTCCGGTACCACGGGCAAGCCGAAACCGGTGCTTCACACCCATTTCTCTCTCAACAGTACGGCTATCGGTAACGGCATGAGCTATTTTGTCGAAAAGAACGACAATTATCTCTTCTTTTTACCCCTCTATCATAGTGGCACGATGTTTCTCTGGGCACCTTTTTATGCCACCGGAGCTACCGGTACAATTCTTCGCGATCTTAAGGATCCCAAATGGATTATCGAAGCTTTGGCTGAAGAGAAAGTTACCGATGTCCTTTTTGTTGTGCCGATTGCAATAGCCATTCTTAATGCTATCGATAAGGGTGATATCAAACTTGAAGATTATGATCTTTCAGCTTGGAAATACATGGAAATTGGGGCTCAACCGGTGCCTTTTGACGTGATGAAACGTCTTGTCAAAGTATTGCCTTGCGGGGTCTCTAATATCTACGGTATCACCGAAGGCGGCGGCGGGGGGATTTTTAACCTCTATCCAGAAGAAGTTTTAAAGCGTCCGGGTTCCATTGGTAAACCGACTTTTGGGGTTGATGCCAGGCTTGTCGATTTTGCCGGTAATGAGGTTGCGCCTGATGCGGTTGGTGAGTTGATCTTTAAGACGCCGCGGATGATGAAGGGCTATTTTGGTAATCCTGAGCTGACGACGGAATCATTGAAGGATGGCTGGCTTTATACGGGAGATCTTTTAAAGACCGATGCCGATGGTTACTACTATATCGTAGATCGAAAAAAAGATATGATTACCAGCGGCGGCGAAAATATTTTCCCGGTTGAGATCGAGGATGCTCTGATGGAACATCCTGATATTGATGATGTCGCTTGTATCGGGACTCCTGATGAACGCCTGGTTGAAGCGGTAATGGCTATTGTCCAGCTTAAAGAGGGGAAAACCTTGACTGAGGAAGAGCTTCTTGAGTTTGCTAAAACCCGGCTTTCGACCTATAAGTTGCCACGGGTTGTCAAATTTGATACGGTAATGCGTAATCCGACCGGTAAACTGATGAAACCGCAGATGCGGGAGAAATATACCGGTCGTAAAGAGGCTTTTCAGAGCTTGGTTTAGTTTTTGGTTTGTTATTATCTGTCGGAAGATGATGACTGTGATTAAATAAAAAAGCAGAGAGTGTGGATACACTCTCTGCTTTTTTATTTCTGCTCCGGCCTATTTTCAGTGAGTGATCAACTGGACATCATCTTTAAAGAAGAACTCCGGGTCGTTGTTGGCGGTGTGGCAGATAGTGCAGGTCGAGGCATCAATTTTTAGTCCATATGGGGATTTCGGATTTTTGATATGATCCTCGGCCGGGCCGTGGCACTCTTCACATTGGATGTTGAAGAGGTTGGGGGTGTCGGTCGGAGAACGAAATCCCTGCTTGTCATGTTCCCGGCTGCCGGTGACGTGACAGGGCAGGCAGTCAGGGCAGAAATCCTTGCATTTTTTCTGGAGGCTGGCGTAAGCTCGGGCATGTTCCGTGTTTTGCCATGAGGCCGTAATTTGGGGGTGACAGGTGCCGCAGTTCTGACTGCCGACATAGGGAATTTTAATTGTCAGGTCAGCTGTGGTTTTATCTCTTTTTTTTTCCATCTCAATATAGTGCTTTCGCACCCAGGTCTCATATTTATTAACCAACTCGGCAATTTTCGAGTCGGCATCATAGGCCATTTTGTTAATCTGGATAAGTTTGGCAGTACTCGGTTTTCCGGTAGTAAAATCCCAATCCAGATAGCCGATGGTTTTGCCGTGGTTGTTATTTTTGAGCAGCCAGCAGCCATTGATAAATTCACTCTCTTTCATGGTTCCCCGTTGGGTGGCAAAAATAGCGATATCAAGCCCGGTAACGCTGCGCATGAAGCGGCGCGCCTTGGCGTCGGAAAAGTGGAGAACTGCAATGGCTAGATCATGTGGTATTTTGAGAATTTTTTCCAAGGCTGGAAGAGGCTCTGCGATCTGGAGGCCATGAATCGCTTTTCTTTCAAGACCAGGATCGATAATCGAAGTCACCAGTACCCTCTTATTGTTGATCGTGAAAACTTTATGGGTCTCGAACTCCGGAATTTGCGGATTGACCAGATTAGCACAGAGAAAGGTAGTTGCGGGGGTATGTTCATGCAAAGAATCCATAATCTTGTGACCGTAAATTAACTCCTGGGCGCCCGGGGTGAGAACCTCGGTGCCGATCATTTTATAGCCTTGGAGGGCGGTTTTGAGAACCTCTTGTTTGACCTTGAAATCGTTTTTGGTGGTTCTTTTGGTCAGGTTGCCGCAGTTGATAAAGAGGCTCTTGCCGGGGCCTGCATCCCGGCGTAGTATATCGACTGCGGTTTTCTGGCGAGCTAGACCGCCCGCCTGTTTTTTGTGTCAACCGCAGAGTTTGACATAGCCCGAGAGAGAGCCTATATAGATAAGGCGAAAATCGGTCTCCCCGGCTTGGGCGGTGGCGGGGGCAAACAGGTAGAGAAAAAATGAGATAATGGTGAAAGCGAACAGGGGAACTTTTATCATATCAGAGTCCTTAATTATTAGATCAATATATTTGATTTTCTATTCCTAACTGAAAAACTATGGTTTTTCAAGAAAAATTTTCAAGATGGTGGTTTGTGGAAGAGATTATTATTAAAGGTGCCAGAGAACATAACCTGAAAGATATCAGTTTATCCATACCGCGGCGGCAGTTTGTGGTTATAACCGGTTTAAGTGGTTCAGGTAAATCGTCGCTGGCTTTTGACACGATCTATGCTGAGGGACAAAGACGTTACGTTGAGTCGCTTTCGGCCTACGCCCGGCAGTTTCTCCAACTTATGGAAAAACCCGATGTTGATGAGATTTCGGGTCTCTCTCCGGCGATCTCTATCGAGCAGAAAAAGGTTTCTCATAACCCTCGTTCAACCGTCGGAACAGTGACTGAAATCTATGATTACCTACGTTTGCTTTATGCTCGGGTCGGGGTCGCTTACTGCGCGCAATGCGGGAAGCCGATTACGTCGCAGACCGTAGATCAGATTGCTGATGCGGTTGAGAAAATGCCCGGCGGAACTAAATTGATGGTTATGGCTCCGCTCGTGCGTCGGCGCAAGGGGGAGTATCGCAAACTTTTCAGCGATTTGCAGAGTCAGGGATTTTTGCGGATTGAGGTGGATGGTGAGATCTATCGTCTTGACTCGCCGCCGCTTCTCGAGCGCAATAGTTTTCATGATATCTCGTTGGTGGTTGACCGTTTGGTTTCAAGTTCCGAAAGTCGCGGTCGTCTCGTAGATTCATTGGAGTTGGCGATGGACAAAGCCGACGATCTGGTGGTTGTGCAGGTTGTCGATGGGGAGCGCCTGCTCTTCTCCCGGCGTCTGGCCTGTAGTGATTGCGGTATTAGTTTTGCTGAGCTTTCTCCCCGCCTTTTCTCCTTTAATAATCCGCATGGCGCCTGTCCCGAATGCAGCGGTTTGGGGCGCGATCTGGTTTTTGATAGTGATTTGATTGTTCCCGATCCGGCTTTAAGTCTCAATCAGGGGGCGATTGCTCCCTGGCGCCGCTCTCTCTCTTTCTATCGCAGTGAAGTTTTAGAACCGCTGGCGCGGCATTACGATTTTTCGCTGACGGTTCCTTTTGCGGAACTTTCGCCCAAGATTAAAAAGGTGATTATGGCGGGCTCGGGGCGCGTTAAAATCCCCGGTTTGCTGGCCGAAGGTCGTTATCAGAACTCTTCAGAGAGAAGATTTGAAGGGGTTGTTCCAAATTTGAAAAGGCGCTATGAGAAGGCGGCGGGCGAGAATGACAGCGAATTGCTGCGCTATCTTTCACCCAAACCATGTTCTTTTTGTCAGGGCAGCCGTTTAAATCAGAATAGCCTTCAGGTTAAAGTGGCGGGTCTGAATATCTATGAATTAACCTGTTTATCGTTGCCCCGAACCCGGGAATTTTTAACTGATCTGGTACTGCCTCCGGCTCAGCAGACAATCGCCCGGCGGATTCTTGGTGAACTTTTTTCTCGTTTGCAGTTCTTGATTGATGTTGGCCTTGACTATTTGACCCTGGAGCGGGCCAGTGCCACACTCTCCGGTGGGGAGTCGCAACGTATCCGCCTGGCAACCCAGATCGGTTCGGGTTTGACCGGGGTTTTATATGTTCTTGATGAACCCAGTATCGGTCTGCATCAGCGCGATAACCTGCGTCTGCTTAAGGCTTTGATGAAGCTGCGCGACTTGGGTAATTCGCTGCTCGTGGTCGAACATGATCAGGAGACGATTATGGCGGCGGATCAGGTTATCGATATGGGGCCCGGAGCCGGGCGTCTCGGCGGCGAGGTGGTTGCTCAAGGGAGACCCGCAGAGATCGCGGCGGGCGATTCTTTGACCGGTCTCTATCTCTCCGGGCGCAAAAAAATTGAGATTCCGCAACGGCGTCCGCTGAATTGGCACTATTCTCTTACTCTTAAAGGTGCATCACAACATAATCTTAAGAGTATTGATGTTAAATTTCCCCTTGGTCTACTGCTTTGTGTTACCGGGGTTTCAGGTTCCGGAAAAAGCAGTCTGATTAACGAAACTCTCTATCCGGCTCTGCATAATCATCTTTACAGTGACCGTTATCCGGTCGGCTCTTTTCAGGAACTTGCAGGTCTGGATCAGCTCGATAAAGTTATTAATATCGACCAAAGTCCGATCGGGCGGACGCCGCGCTCCAATCCGGCTACCTATACCGGTCTCTTTACGCCGATTCGTGAGCTTTTTGCCGGTTTACCGGAGGCGCGAATCCGGGGATATAAACCGGGACGTTTTAGTTTTAATGTTAAAGGAGGTCGTTGCGAAGCTTGTAAAGGGGATGGTTTTACCCGGGTCGAGATGCATTTTCTACCCGATATCTTTGTCAAGTGTGATTCCTGCGGCGGGCAGCGGTTTACCCGTGAGGTTCTCGAAGTTCGCTATAAGGGGTCGAATATTGCGGAAGTGTTAGCCATGACGATTAATCAGGCGGCTGAATTCTTTGCCGCCATCCCTCGGGTAATCGGAAAATTAGAGGTTTTAAAAGATGTCGGTCTCGGCTATATGACGTTAGGCCAGGCTGCGGTGACTCTTTCCGGCGGTGAAGCACAACGGGTGAAATTGGCCCGTGAGTTGGCCAAACGGGCCACCGGGCGCACCCTTTTTCTTCTTGACGAGCCGACTACCGGACTCCATTTTCATGATGTTAAACAGTTGCTCAAGGTTTTGCAGAGGTTGGTTGATGAAGGCAATTCGGTAATTGTTATCGAACACAACCTTGATATTATCAAGGCGGCTGACTATCTTATCGATTTAGGCCCGGACGGCGGGGTTGGCGGCGGCCGCCTGGTTGCCTGCGGCACCCCGGAAGAGGTGGCGAAAGTAAAAGAGTCGGCAACCGGGCAGTGTCTATGTGGGGTGTTGACCTAGCGTTTTTTCTGGGTCAGGAGATAGGCTAGATTATCAAGTTCGCTGGTGATTGAGACATTGCGCAATGTGATTGCTTCTGGAACTTTAACCTTGATTGGGGCAAAGTTGAGCAGGCCTTTGATGCCGCCAGCAACAAGCTGATCGGCAACTTCCTGGGCAAAGTCAGCCGGGGTGGTGATGATGCCGATGATGATTTTTTCAGCTTTGACGGTTTTTTCAATCTCATTGGTCGGTAGAATGGTTACGCCATTGGAAAGTTCATTGCCGATCTTATTTTTATCACTGTCAAAAGCGGCGATGATACGAAAGCCATGTTTGCGGAAGAATGCGAAATTAAGCAGGGCTTGTCCCAGTTTTCCGACTCCGACTACGGTGGTCGGCCAGTTGTGGTTAAGGCCCAGGATATCTTTGATTTCACTCTCCAGCTTTTTGGTGTCATAACCGACGCCCCGGACGCCGAACTCACCAAAGTATGAGAGGTCTTTACGGATCTGGGCCGGGCTTACCTGGCATGATTCACCGAGCATTTCGGAAGAAGTTACCGGATTGTTTTCGGCTTGAAGCCTCTCCAGGCAGTTAATATAAGTTGAGAGGCGTTTAATTGTTGCTTCCGGAATTTTATTTTCTTTAGTTTTCATGTTTCGTTTTTTCCTTTTAAATATATCTAATATATCATTAAGCCTGTATGAATTACGAGCCTGTGAGAGTTATCACATTGACGGTTTTGATTCAAGTGAAATTTTTACTTTGCCGAAATTTTATCTTTTATTTCAATATAATTTTTGACAATTTGTGCTTTTTCCATTAAATTTCTCTGGATGAAGAATATACGACAGACAAATCTTAAGCATGTAAGATTGGTAGTGGTCAAGCTCGGCAGTGCCGTGTTAACCGATAATGGTCGTTTGAACGTTGCTTTTTTTACCCGTTTTGCTGATGAAATAGCTCAATTGCGGGAGCAAGGTTACAGGTTTATCGTGGTCACTTCGGGAGCCGTTGCCGCCGGACTTGAGGCTTTGGGCTTTACAACTCCACCTTCAACTATTCCGGAAAAACAGGCCTGTGCGGCCGTTGGGCAGCTGCGTTTGATGCGCCAATATGAGCAGGAATTTGCGTTTCATGATCAAGTCGTGGCCCAGGTTCTGCTGACGGCGGATGATATTCGCAATCGGCGGCGCTATCTTAATGCCCGTAATACTTTGCGGGCGTTGCTCGGGTCTGGAATTTTGCCTCTTGTTAATGAAAATGATACCGTCGTCGTGCGGGAAATAAAATTTGGCGATAATGATAATCTGGCCGCCCTTCTAACCTCTCTGGCCGAAGTTGATCTCTTGTTGTTGCTGACCGATCTTGACGGGGTCTACGATTGTGATCCCAAAGCGGCTGGCGAGGCTTCGCTGATACCTCTGATTGATGAAGTTGACGATGAAGTCACCGCTTTTGTCTGCGCTACTAAAAGTGCTCTCGGAACCGGCGGCATGCTCAGCAAACTGGAAGCCGCCCGTAAAGCTGCGGCTTACGGGATTCCAACCGTTATCGCCAACGGGCGGCGTCCCGGTGTTATGGCTCGGGTCTTGGCCGGAGAGAACGAGGGCACTATTTTTCTGCCCCGAGCCAATCGTTTGAATTGCCGTCAGCACTGGCTCGCTTTTGCTGTTGAACCTTGTGGTAGTCTTTATCTCGACGGCGGTGCGGTTGCGGCCCTGATTGAACGCGGCACCAGCCTGTTGCCTGCGGGGATTTCCCGGGTCGAAGGTGATTTCGGGGTCGGTGAACCGGTCTCCTGCCGTGATCTCGAAGGGCTTGAAATTGCCCGCGGATTGACTACGTACAGCTCATCAGATATTAGAAAGATTGCCGGTCTGCACTCTCGCAAAATCACCAATCGCCTGGGCTATAATGCCGGAGACGATGTTATCCATCGAGATAATTTAGCGCTTTTGTGATGTTTTCACGTACAATTTATGGAGTTTTTTAATGAAGGAAGTGTGTCCTATATCGTTTCAACAGGTAAATGAAAGAGCTGCGCAGATAAATGCGGTTTTAGCTATTTTTTCGATTATGATTTTTCTTTTTACGCCTTTTAAGTGGATTATTTTCATTTTGGCGGTTGATTTTTTCATCCGTGGATTTCTTGATTTGTCATATAGTTTTTATAGCTCTGTCAGCAAAACTATTCTTCGTCTTTGCAAAGTTAAACCAGTAATGGTTAACGCCGGGCCTAAAATTTTTGCGGCCAAGATTGGGTTTATCTTTTGTTGTCTTATAGCCCTCTCTTATCTATTTAATTTTTCGGTGACAGGTCTGATTTTCAGCGCGATTTTTATTTTTTTTGCAGCTCTTGAGGCAATTTTCAGATTTTGTGTTGCGTGTCGCTTATACCCGTATATATTGAAGTTAAAATCGTGAAAATAGGGAATAAAAATTATGGATATTGAAAAAAAGATCAGAGAGATGGCGGTTCAGGTTAAAACTGCGGCTCGTATTCTGGCTGCGGCACCGACTCTGGAAAAAGATAAAGCTTTGCGGGCGATGGCTGCCGGATTGAGAACTCGAAGCGGTTTTTTGCAGGAACGTAACCGGTTTGATCTTGAAAAAGCCCGTGAAAATGGACTTAGTGAAGCGATGATTGATCGTTTGACCTTGAGTGATAAAGTAATTGAAGCGATGGCAACTGGCCTTGAAGAGGTGGCGGCGTTCCCCGATCCGGTGGGAGAGGTCGAACGTATGCGACGGCGGCCGAATCAGTTGTTGGTCGGTAAGATGCGGATTCCTTTGGGGGTTGTCGGGATGATCTATGAGTCTCGCCCCAATGTCACCGCTGATGCCGCCGGGCTCTGCCTGAAATCCGGGAATGGGGTTATCTTAAGGGGCGGATCTGAAGCTTTTCATTCAAATATGGCAGTGCTTGAGGTTTTGCACGAGGCTCTGAAAAGCACTTCAATCCCGGTTGACGTAGTCCAGGTGGTACCTTTTATCGAGCGGCAGGCGATAAATTATCTGCTTCAGTGTGAAGATGAGGTTGATCTGATTATTCCGCGCGGCGGCGAAGGTTTGATCCGTTTTGTTGTTGAGCACTCCCGGATTCCAGTGATCAAGCATTATAAAGGGGTCTGTCATGTTTTTGTCGATACCGGGGCCGATATTGAGATGGCCCGAAAAATTGTGGTTAATGCTAAAACCCAGCGCCCAGGGGTTTGTAATGCGGCCGAAACAATTTTAGTGCACGAAGAGATTGCGAATCGTTTTTTACCTTTGATGGCAGCTGATTTGCAGGCCAAACAGGTTGAGATCAGGGGGTGCAGCAAAACTTTGGCACTGCTTCCTGATCTGGTAGCGGCGACTGATGACGACTGGGCGACGGAATATATTGATTTGATTGTTTCAGTTAAAGTTGTCGATGGTTTTGATGCCGCCGTGGCGCATATTGCGCAATACGGTTCCGACCATACGGAAACAATTGTCACCAGTGATTATCATCGATCCCAAGAGTTTTTGCGCCAAGTCAACTCTTCTGTTGTTATGGTTAACGCCTCTACCCGTTTTTCCGATGGCGGGGAGATGGGCTTGGGAGCTGAGATCGGAATCAGCACAACTAAACTTCACGCCTATGGCCCCATGGGGCTTGAGGGCTTGACGACAACAAAATATATTATCTATGGCGACGGTCAAATCAGAGAATAGGAAAATCGGCATTTTGGGTGGCACTTTCAACCCGATTCACTATGGTCATCTGCGGGTTGCGGAAGAGGTGCGTCAGGAATTTGCCCTGCAAAAACTCTTTCTGGTGCCGTCGGCCCGGCCGCCGCATAAAGGTAAAACCGAGGTTGTGGCGGCTGAGCATCGTCTGGCGATGGTGCGTCGGGCCCGGCGCGGAAACTTATTTTTAGGGAGCAACTCTTATGAATGCCGTAAAGGGGGAACCTCTTATTCGGTAGAGACGTTGGCTTATTTCAATAAACGTTTCGCCGGGGCTGAACTCTATTTTGTTGTCGGCTGGGATGCCTGGTGTGAAATTGGAACCTGGTACCTTTTCCCCGAGCTTTTTTCCCAGGCAAATTTCATTGTTATTTCCCGGCAGGGGATGGAGCCGTGGGCTGACGGTTGTGTGAAAAATCTTTTTCCATTTGCGCTTAAAGATGAATTTTGTTATGAGAAGGCTTCATGTTATCGGCACGTCTCCGGGCGGAGTCTCAATTTTATGACAGTGACCCGGCTTGATATCTCTTCAAGCCAGGTTCGCAGCGAGGCGGCAGCGGGTCGTTCACTGCGTTATTTGGTGCCTGATGGGGTGGCCAGCTATATTTTAAAATACGGGTTATATAATCAATGAGTGAAAACCATGCCAAGGTTTTGCAAGACGACAACAAACTTTCTTTGATCAAAGATTTACTTGAAGATAAAAAAGCTGAAGATCTGGTTATGCTTGATTTGCGGGGACTTTCATCGGTAACTGATACTTTGGTGGTTGCCAGTGGCCACTCTGACCGTCATGTGCAGGCGGTCAGTGAGTCTTTGGCTCAGGAGATGAAAAAACGCGGCTATATGCCTTTGGGAATTGAAGGTTTGAAAGGCGGACGTTGGGCTCTGCTCGACTATGGCGATGTTATTGTTCATATCTTCTATCAGGAAATCAGGCTCCACTATGATCTTGAAGGGGTCTGGCGCGATGCTCCGGTTATCCTTGATCAACGCCAAGAGCTTGACTCTTAATGCATCTGCAGTTGCTTCTGGTCGGTAAGACCAAAAATGCGGCCTATCATCAGGATATGGTCGAGTATCAGCGACGCTTAAGCCGCTATCTTACCTGTGAGGTCAAAGAGATTAAGGAGGAAAAACCGGGCCGCCGTGAAACTCCGACCGCTTTTTGTCGGCGTCAGGCGCCGAAATTGCTCGGTGAGTTTAAAAAAACTGATGGTTTGAAGTTGCTTTTGGATGAGCGCGGGCGCACTATGGGAAGCCGTGATTTTGCTCTCTTTCTGCAACGTCTGCTTGAGGGTGGTCATCGGAATCTGGTTTTTTTCTGTGGTGGCCCTTTTGGTTATGATCCATCATTACGGGAGGCGGCCGATCACCTGATATCGCTATCACCGCTGACTTTTCCCCATGAATTGGCCCGCCTGCTCCTTTTTGAGCAGCTTTATCGGGCTATGACTATAATTAACAACGAACCTTACCATTACTAATTTTTTAACCCTTTAAAAGTGGGATTTAGATATTATGATTTACCGTATTATGCTTTTTGGTGGATTATTGGTACTTTTGGGCGCGGCCTATATGGTTTATTTGAACCCGACTGAAACTTCGGTTGCTTTGACCCAGGGAGTTAAGGTTGACGGTACTATGCCGTTTTTCCTGTTGGTGGCTATTGCTCTGGGTGGTTTTGGCAGTGGACTTTTCTTCTCCCTGCTCGCCTTAAGACGACAGTTTTCTGATTTTTTTCGGGAATTACGTGATAAACGGAAGAAAACAGCTCAGCAGACTCTGCTTGAAGGAATTGAGGCTGGATTCAAAGGTGACACCAAAAAAGCCGTAGCCAGTCTGCATAAGGTGGTTAAACTTGATAAAAGAAATATGGAGGCGGTACTGGCTTTGGCTCGTTTGCAGTTGCGTGAACGTCAGCCCGAACCGGCCTTAAAAACGCTTGATGCGGCCCTGGAATTTCATCCTGAGGATCCACGTCTGCATTGGTATCGTATTCAAGTGTTAAAAGCTCTTGATGATCCCTTGCGCATGACCAATCAGCTGCTTTTTATGAAAGCCCGTTACCCGCGTAACCGGGCTTTGATGACTATGTTGGTTGAACAGTTCGGCAGCCGGGGCTACTGGCGCGAAGCCCTGGAGGTCTGGCAGGAGATTAGTAAAGGGGAAACCAAGGGCTCGCAAGAGAAGAGACAGGCTGTCAGTGGCATTGCTAATTGTGCTTATGAGTTGGCGCGGCGGCAATGGCTGGCCGGTAACCGGGATGACGCTGCGGCCTCTTTGAAACTGGTTTTTGATAATGATAAAGAACATACCGCTGCATATTTGCTTAAAGCTGAGATGGAGACCAAGAGAACTGATGCTTTGAGTGTGCTTAAAAGTGGTTTCTGGAAAAAACCGAGTGCTGTTTTTCTGCTTGAGGGAGAGCGTCTGCAGGTGGCGGATGATCCCGAAAACAGCAGTGCTAAAATCCTTAAATTTTATCGTAAAGTGCTTTCCCGAAATCCCGAGTACCGTCCTGCTCGTTGGCTCTATGCTCGTTTTTGTCTTGAACATCAAAAATTTGATGAGGCTGAAGTGGCGGCCAAAAGATTGCGGGAGAGTGGTTTTGATGGCCCTCTATTGGAAGTTTTGGCCGGTGAACTTGCTTGTCGTAAAGAACATCGATTAGAGGTTGCAGTTGATCATTTCAAAAAGGCTTTAGGCTGCTCCGAGCGCCTTGAACCGGTGTTCGCCTGCAAAGTTTGTGATCGCCTGTCGCCTTCCTGGAAATATCGCTGCCCGCATTGCGACAGTTATAATAGTTATGATATTTCCGAAAGGATCTGCTCCTTTGATTAGGAGGCCGTCTGAAAATGCCCTTTTTCCCCAACTCAGCGTTATTTTTTTTAAATAATGCTCGGAATATTAAGTATATGCCTGTGCTTATTTAAAAAAAATGCCTCGATTTGAGAAAAAAATGACTATTCCCAGACAACCTCCTAAGCTATCGCCTAAACAACCGGTTGCACTGATTATTCTTGATGGTTGGGGGCTGGCGGACGCCGGGCCCGGAAACGCATTATCTCAGTCTCGAACTCCGGTTTTTGACAAGTTGTTGCAGGAGTGTCCGTCGACAACTTTAGGGGCCAGCGCCTTGGATGTCGGTTTGCCCATTGGACAGATGGGTAACTCAGAGGTTGGCCACACCAATATTGGTGCCGGTCGTATTGTTTACCAGGATTTGACCCGGATTAGCCGGGCAATTGAAGATGGCTCGCTGGCGCATAATGAAGCTCTGGAAAAAGCTTTTCTGGCGGCGGCCGGGGAAGGCAATGCTCTGCATCTATTGGGTCTCTTGTCGGATGGCGGGGTGCATAGTCACCAGGATCATCTTGAGGCGATTTTACGATTGGCAGCGAAAAGAGGGCTTGAACGGGTTTATGTGCATGCCTTTCTTGATGGGCGGGATACGCCCCCGGCCAGCGGCATAAATTATGTGCGTCGTCTGGAAGCCTTTCTTGGCAAACTTGGTTGTGGGCAGATCGCCAGCCTCGGCGGCCGTTTTTATGGGATGGATCGAGATCAGCGCTGGGAGCGAGTCGAGCGCCATTGGCGCACCCTGGTTCTTGGTGAGGGGGAATCTTTTCCCGATGCTGTTAAAGCTTTGGAATTGTCTTATAAGCGTGAGATTTACGATGAGTTTGTTGAACCTCTTCTGATTGTTCATGAGGGGCAAAAACCATCCCTGATCAGGGATGGTGACGGAGTCATCTTTTTTAACTTTCGTGGTGATCGAGCCCGTGAAATCACGATGGCTCTGACCAAAGATGATTTTGCCGGGTTTTCCCGTCCCTCTTTTCCCCAACTCGGGGCCTATGTCTGCCTCTCGGAGTATGATGCCGAATTCGGCCTGCCGGTCGCTTTCCCCTCTGAATCTTTGCCTGATATTTTAGGCCAGGTGATCGCTGACCGGGGTTTGCGTCAGTTAAGAATTGCCGAAACCGAAAAATATGCCCACGTCACCTTTTTCTTCAACGGGGGGCGTGAAGAGCCCTTTCCCGGCGAAGAGCGCTGTCTGGTGCCTTCACCGCGTGACGTGAAAACCTACGACCTGAAACCTGAAATGAGTGCCGAAGGCATCGCTAAGGAGTTGATCGCACGGCTCGACAAAACGCTTTATGACCTCATTGTTTTGAATTTTGCCAATTGTGACATGGTTGGCCATACCGGAGATATCTCAGCCACCATTAAGGCTTGTGAAACGGTTGATAAATGTTTGGGAATGATTCTCGAAAAGTTTAAAGAGAAAGGCATTGTCGCTTTGATTACAGCCGATCATGGCAATGCTGAATTGATGCTCGATGCGACCGGTCAGAAGGTTACGGCCCACTCCACAAATCCTGTTCCGCTGGTTATTTTCGGCCGGGATAGTTCCGGTCTCAGACTTCGTAAAGGAGGGGTGCTGGCCGATATCGCACCGACCCTGTTGCAACTTATGGGATTGGCCAAACCTGCGGCAATGACGGGCAGCAGTTTGTTGCTTTAGGAATATGTGATTGAAATCTCAACTTTTACCACTGCCTTTCTCGATATTCTATTCCCGCGTCGCTGTCTGATCTGTTCCGTTTTTCTCTTCCATCCTTTAAGTGGTTCAGCTCGTAAGCAATCCCTCGAAACATATCTTTGTCCTGCTTGCCGTCAGCATCTGCAGGTTTATGCGACTCACCTTGATAGTGTACGGTTGCTTGATGTCGAGAAGGTCTTTTCCGGCTATCTCTATGCCGGCCCTCTCGAAAAAATTATTCCGGCCTGGAAATATCATAAACGAAACGAGTTTTTTCCGCTTGTCGGAGAATTGTTGGAGTCGGCCTTGTCTCGTCAGGAGATTTTAACTCCGGCTTTCGATCTGGTGATGGCGATACCTCTCTCACCGTCGGTTTTACGAAAGCGAGGTTTTAACCAGGCTTTTTTCATCGCCTCGGTGGTTTCTGCCTTTCTCAAGCAGCCTTTGGCGCGCAACCTTCTGATTAAACATATTGATACCCCGCATCAGGCATCTTTGGATCGCCGGGCTCGAGCCCTTAACCTGGGGCCGGAAAATTTTCAGGTTCCTGAGCCGGATCGGATTGTCGGCCGAAATATTCTGTTGTGCGATGATGTTCTGACCACCGGTGCAACCTTGAGTGCTGCGGCAAGGACTCTAAAAAGTGCTGGTGCGGCCTCGGTCAGCGCCCTGACATTGGCCCGCGTAGTGCTGGATTAGTGCCTTACAGGTTATTTTCTTGT
>JAGGWR010000215.1 GCA_021163445.1 Candidatus Tharpella aukensis | reverse complement strand
CGAGAATTGAATCCGGCGATCAAAGCTATTGTCTCCAGCGGTTACTCCACCGATCCGGTTATGGCAAATTACCTAGACTATGGTTTTGCCGGGGTCATTGCTAAACCGTATCTTGTAAGTGAGGTTAAAGAGACTATTGATCGGGTTGCAAGGGGCATCACAGAGCAAAAATCGTATTGACATCCAGAATCGGATAGACTAAACAACCTCAGCTTTCAAAAGCTGATTAAAAAATTATAACTGTTCAGGTGCTCACCAAAAGGCTGTCAGATTTAGGACAGTCTTTTGAAGAGCTTAATCGGGAATCTCGTGTAATTCGAGGACGGGCCCGCCGCTGTAACCGGGGACAAACGCCATCATGTACCACTGGAATTTTTAAATTCCGGGAAGGGGTGGTTAGTCGGATGATCCGGAAGTCAGAAGACCTGCCTGAACAGATAACGCCATAACTCGTGGACAGAGTTGAGCGTTAAAAGAACCTGTCGGATAAAAAAGGGAATCCCCGGGTCGAAACATTAGTTTCGATGCGGGGATTTTTTTGTTTTGGTATCACTATTCAGGTGTCGTTTCATCTCGATGTGGGGACAGACCTCCAGGCAGGGCTTCAGCCCGAGCCGAGCTGAGCTCTGTCCCCTTCGAAGTGGGCGAAGCAATGTTCGTTGCCATTTGCTATAGCTTTATAGTGGCCGTCAATATCTAAAAAAAATGGAGGAAAAGATGAGTGGTAACTGGTTGCGAATGAGTTGTGCGAAAATTTGGATCGTCTTGATGGTTGTAAGTATGGCAATTTTAACTTTTACAGCAAATCCGCTAAAAGCGGCGACGACCATCGATGAACTGGTGGTGACTGCGACTCGCATGGAAGAGAAAGGTTTTGACGTTCCGACTCCAATTGAGGCGGTATCGTCTGAAACTCTGACAATCAACAGCCCGGCAACCGCAGCTCAGTCTCTGGCCGAACTGCCCGGAGTTTCACTTTCCAGCGGCGGTTTCTGGAATACAGTACCGGTAATCCGTGGTCTGGGCGGCAGCCGGGTTCTGGTTTTGATCGATGGTGATCGGGAAAACAATCTCTGGGCCGGGCGCTCACCGTTGACTCCTTTTATCGATGTTGGTAATGTTGAACGAATTGAAGTTATCAAAGGCCCGGCCTCGGTTCTTTACGGTACTGATGCTCTGGGCGGGGTGATTAATGTAATAACCAAGAGTCCTGATTTTACCAAACATGATAAATGGTCATTTTTAAACAGTGTTGATAGCCGTTACTCATCAGTCGACAGTGGTTGGTTCGGGCGCTACGCACTAAGTGGTGGTGGTTTCGGCTTTGATTTTGATCTTGCAATTAGCGGTCGGGATGCTGATGATTATAAGGACGGATCTGGAGATCATGTTAAAAACAGTCAGTTTAAAAATCAGGCTTTAGATTTTAAGGGTCGCTATTTTATAAATGATGACCATGAACTTAATATGACTGTAAGAGTCAATAATGTTGATGATATGGGGGTTCCGAAAAAAGAGGGGGCCAGATATTCTCGTTTTGATAAATTTGACACTGATACCTATAAATTGGCCTACCATGGTCATAATTTGGGCTGGCTTAAAGACCTTCAGGTAAGAAGTTGGTACGTTGATCAGAAACGCAGATACAAGGCGGATATCCCGAGCCAGGAAAAACCGATCTACAAATTAAAGGGTAACAAGTTTAAAACCTCGGCTCTGGGCGCTTCACTTCAGGGGCAGGTTGATTTCAGTCAAGATAACCGCCTGATTTTCGGTTGTGAGTTTGTCGCCGAAGATGCCGATGGCGATGAATACATTACGGTCAAAAAAAATAAAAAAGATATCAAGGTCAAAGAGTTGACTTTTAAACCGATACCGGACTGTGATCGGGATCATTTCGGCATATTCGCTCAAGATGAAATCCTCTTCGGTGAGCAACTGACGATACTCGCCGGTCTCCGTTATGACTACTTTGTCGCCGATGCCGATGATGCGCCGTTCACGACCGATGTTTACGACCCTAAAGGCGAAAATATTATAAAATCAAAAACTACGATCAACCATTTCAGTCGAAAAAGTGATGATGCAGTCACGTTTAATCTTGGTCTTCTCTATGCTTTGAATGAAAATATTCATTTGACCAGCAACCTCTCATCCGGCTTCCGGGCTCCCGATATGTTTGAGCGCTATTCAACCAGAAGCAGCACTTATATGATTATCGGTAACCCCGATCTCGACCCCGAATACTCCTACAATGCCGATCTCGGATTTAAGCTTAACTATCGCCGTCTGCGGGCCTCATGCAGTGGTTTTTATAATCGGGTTAAGGATTATATTGAGCTTGCCAATATCGGTGATGAATTTGCCGGAATGGAGGCGCGCAACTATGTCAATGTTGACGATACCGAACTTTATGGTGCCGATGGTTCACTCGAATTTGACCTGCTTGAAGAGTTGACTCTATTTGGTAATATGGCTTATGTTCTTGGTCGTGATCGTAAAAGTCATGATCGCTTAAATATGATTCCGCCGCTCAATGGCATCTTAGGAGCCCGCTGGCACGATCAACTGGCTAATGGCTTAAACTACTGGTTCGAGTTCAGCGGCAATTTTTTTGATCGCCAGAACCATCCCGCCAAGGGCGAAAAAGAGACCGCTGGATACTCCTTTTTCAATTTGCGCACCGGAGTTAAATTTGACTATGCCGCTTTCAAAGATATCACTTTAACCTTGAATGTTGAGAACCTTTTCGATAAAGAGTACCGCAATCACCTAAATGCGGCAGATTTCTATAACGATCCCGGTTTGAATGTTATAACGTCACTGAAATTTTCCTTTTAACGTAAGTAACTTCAGGTGCCCATGATTCAGGAGTTAAGTTACAGTGGGTAGCGGCGAACATTGCTTCGCTCACTCGTACCGTTTAAATTCCTGCATCAGGTTGTTCGCCTACCGGCGAACAACCTGGCAGTCATTTATTCGAAGGGGACACAGCTCAGCTCGTCACGGGCTCTTGTGCCCTTCAGGGTGAAAGCCCGGCCTGGAGGTATGTCCCCGCACCGAGATAGTTTGAATACAGAATCTGAATAATTGCGTAAATTTTTAGTCCTTTGAGAATTCTAAATATGAAAAAGATATTTCCAATTATTTGTTTGTTCCTCCTTTTTTCCGCTTCCCCTCTGGCTGCCCGGACGATAACCGATCTTAGCGGCCGGACTTTGGAGGTGCCGGATAAAATCGAGCGCATTGTTGCTTTGCGCGGGGCTTTGAGTCTGGTCTGTTACTTGAATTTGGCCGACCGGGTGGTCGGGGTTGAGCATCATGAAACGACCCAAACAAGTTGGGTCGGAGCTCGGGGGCGCTCATATCGCATGGCTAACCCCGGTCTTGGTGATTTGCCGATTATCGGTTCCCGCAACAAACCGCAGCCGGAGAAAATTATTGGGATAAAGCCTGATATAATTCTCCTGGGCAGCGGCGGCGAGCGTTTTGCCGAGCAACTTGCACGCCAAACCGCAATTCCGGTAGTTATTGTTGAAGTTGGTGATTTAGGCGGGAATAAGCAACGTTTTTATCGCTCGTTACAATTAATCGGCAAAGTTTGCGGGGCGGAAAAACGGAGTCAGGCGGTTTGTGATAAGATTGAAGCGCAAATTGTCGAATTGGCCCGTCGTACTCAAGATCTCTCCCCGGCAGAACAAAAACGGGTCTATATTGGCGGCCTTCAATTTAAGGTCGCGCACGGAATTTTGGGCACCAGTTGCAGCTACCCCCCTTTTGAGATG
>JAGGWR010000135.1 GCA_021163445.1 Candidatus Tharpella aukensis | reverse complement strand
TGTAACTGAGGGCAATATGTCAACGACTTGATCATTATTTTGCCCGACTACAAAGAACTCTTTTTGACATGAAGTATCCATATCAAATGTTATATCAGAAAAATCCGGCTGTGTCCCGCATTTTTTTTATTTTTAGATCAAAGCCGAATATTTACCGTTTGTCGGCTAACCCCTTTTTGTTGGAAAACCATACCCCACCCTATATCCTACCGGGAACCTGATTTTTAGATTTTCCATCATTCAGAGAAAAATAATCCATCAACGCTCCTGAATTTGACGTGCGGAAGTTTCAAAGGGTGTAGTTTAGAAGAATAATGATTTGGAACTTATATTTTCCCTTAACAATAACCAGGGAGTTGAATTTCCGTCCTCAAAGTGGTTTTGAACTAGGCCAGACAACATATCTGCAAACTGGATATTGTAATTGGAATAACTCTCAGCCGGAATTGTTTTTAGTGTAGTTTTAGCCTGTTTCTCAAACCAGAGTTGTGTTTGTAAATAGTCATGTAGGCTGTTGCCGCTTGCGACCTTGACGCTTCTAGGGTCTGGTATGAATGTGACTTCGCTGTGTCGGTGCATTTCATTCAGCAGTGAAAGACCTATCATGTAGTTGTAGAGTTTGTTTGGGTCTAAACGGATGTGCTCTTGAACATTTTCTTTGCGTACTGTTATTGAGAGGTATCTAATAAATTCTTTATTGTCTTGCTGTAATATGGCCGCCATATGTGCAAATTCTTCGCGTTCAGGCAATGCCATGTCAGACCATTTCTTTTCGGTTCTGAAAGGCCAGTTAAAGCGCTTGTATAATTTTTTGATTAGTCGTTTAGGAAGGTGCTTCTTGTTGGGTGAAACGGCAATGCTGGCAATGGTGAGGTAGCGACTTGATCCACCATCGCGGTACGGTTGGTCAAATTTCCAGCCAAGATCGCCACTTTCGTCGAGGTATATTTGAATTAAACTCATAAGATAGGCACAAAAAAAAGGAGCGACCCCTGGGGCCGACGTCCTTACAGAACGCTTACGATACCAACTATCGGCGTCGCGGTTTACCCAGGATTTACTCGCATCCTCTAATCACCACTATAACAGAGCTTAATTTTATGTCAAGTTTTTTTCTTTCCCTGTGGCCGCTTCGACAAAAAAACCACCATGAACTAACGGACGAATGAGGGCCGCTAAAACAGTATTCCCGTGGGTATCGACCATGCTCAATGGGGGAGTTTGTCATCACCTCCAAAAGCATTGCAGGTGGCCGCATATTTTGGTGATCGCCCATTTTGCAATTTGATGATATGGTTGCTTTGGATTCTTAGCTGACGTGCCACAGCACTTTGACTTAGGCCGGTTGCTGCCTGAATTTCTTTCGATGTTGCTGGGCCTCGCTCTAAATATTTATTTATAGATGACGGCAATATGATTGCCCCTTATGAAAATAATAACTTGCTTAGTGACTAGTAATAAATCACTGTATAGCACAATAGGCGCTATATTATCAAGGCCTTAAGTGCTGACAGTGAATTGTTTGACTAGCTATGAGACTAGCATTGAGCTTTGTTTGGGGGGGGCGTAAATCTCGGAGCTTCTGAGAGCAGGAGAGAATTGGCTTCGGTGACAATGAATTTGATCTCTTTTTTTTCGTTTTAGCGGCCTTGAAGGCGTTTTAAACTAGCTTTGGCCAAGGGTTGGTCGGGGTCGATATCGAGCGCCGTTTTATACATAGTCGTGGCCTCTTGTACTTTTCCCTTTTTTTCGTAAAGCTCACCTAATCTCAAAGTTGCTTTGAGATGCCTTGGGTTGTTTTTGAGCTCTTGCCGGTAAAATCTAACAGCATTTTCCGGCTTCTGTTGCTGTTCGGCCAGAACCCCAAGGTGGTAGCGGACGCCGGGATAATCTGCTTGTAAGAGAATGGTTTTTGTGAAGGCTTTTTCGGCCTTTTTCAAGTGCCCGCCTCGGAGGTTCAGAACCCCTAAATTGAAATTGGTTGAAGCGTTTTCCGGCGCTATTTTGAGAGCTTTTTCGAGTTTGCTGCAGGCCATATCGGGTCGGCCCAGCGCTGCATAGGCGATTCCTAGATTGGCTAAGGTTTCTGAATCTTGCGGATTTTTTTGCAGAATTGTAAGAAGCTGTAGTGCCGCTGGTTGGGCCTGGCCCTGGGCCAGGTGGATACGGGCTAAGAGCTGGCGGGCCGGAGTGAGATCCGGATCTTTCTCCAGGGCCTGTTTAAGGTTGGAGATTGTTGCATTAAGGTTTCGTAATTGATAATGGGTTTCTCCCAGGCGATATCTGGGTATGGCCGCATCCGGCAAAACCTTCAAGACTTCGTAGTAGTATGAGAGGGCTTCGTTGAGGCGCCCCATTTTCTCCAGACGGCGACCTCCATGCAGCATTTTAAGGGCGAAATTCTCCCGCAATGGCCGCAGTAGTTGTGGGTCATAGCAGAAGTGTCCCTTAAAGGGCATTGCCTCAAGCACTCTTTCAGTAAAATTATTAGTTTCCCGACTGGCGTCTCGGGCCAGTTGTTGAGGGTTAATGGATCCCTTATAGATCATCGATACTCGTCCTTGCGTGTCGATGAGAAAGCTTGTGGGGATCGGTAGGGGGCGCTCCAGGGGAACCGAGAGGTTGTGGATCCGTTTAAGGTCGGCAATAAGTGTCGGTGATGCGAAACCATATCGGAAGGGAAAAGTAAAGCTTTCAGGAAAAACTTCATTTATATCCGTCTTGGGTCTTGAATTTGTCAGGTCATCAATTTCAAGGGCGAGTAGATTGATTCCGGCCTGTTCAAGCTCTTGTGCGCCTTGTTGTAAGGTTCGGAGCTCGGCAGCAGATTGGCGGCTTTGCCGGGAAAAGAGATTGATTAAAATTTTGCGGCCATGGCCGGAGAGCTGCTTCTGGGCTTCGTGGTTATTGTCGAAATAATTTATTTCGGGCAGTGGGAGCGGTGTCACCAAGGGGATTCTAATTGACTGGTTGTCGCCAGTTGTCGGGGTTGGGGTCGTTGGGGAGAGTTTGGCTATAAGTTTGCTGTCCGTTTGTGGACGTCTCCAAATCTTCGCTGTTTGTTCTCCTTGAACGACAAGGTAAGAGTTGTTGATCTTAGTTGTCGTTAATTCCTGATTGCTGCCATCCGGCCAGCTTATCAGAACCCGTTCTACCTTTTTTGCCTGGCCGAGTCCGAAGCTGATCCAACGGCTGGTCTGAGAGATAAAACCGGCACCGGCACTGACTGTTTTTATCTGTTTTAAATCCGTTTGCTCGGTTGTAAATATCTCAATTCGGGCACCGATGGCGTCGCGGTTACAGGTTGAACCGTTGCCGAAAAGTTTAAAGGTAATATAGTTGTTGTCCGGGGCGAGGTTGTTGCGTAAAAAACGCAGGCGCGGGGCATTTCGGTTGGCCAACCAGAGATCAAGATCGCCGTCGCCATCCCAATCTAAGGCGACGACGGCCCGGGCGTCATCGGGGAAATCGAGACCGGAAAGGGCCGAAATGGTTGCAAAACAGCCCTTTTCGCCCGGCTGCTCGAATTTTCCGGTATTGAGGAAGCAGCAATTACGTTCGTGACCGCTGAAGGAGCGTCCTTGTCGGATCATTCGCGAAAGATCAGTGAAAGTTTTATTAAGATTGCGGTCTTCATCTTCTTCATCGTTAAGGGAGTGCGACACGACCTGTCGCCAGAAAAAGCTTCAGAGGTCGCCGCCGTTCTGGTTGCCGGTGATGAAACCGTTGGCAACAACAACATCCTCCCAACCGTCGTTGTTTAGATCAATAAAGCGGGAGCCCCAAGCCCAACGCCCCATCTCCGTGCCACTATTTCCGGCGACATCGACAAAACCATTGACTCCGTTATTTTTAAGCAAATAGCAGCCTTTGGCAAAATGTTGCAGGCGATCCTTGACTATTTCCGAATCTTTCTTGAATTTCAATTGTGTGGTTATGCGGTTGCCGGCTGAAGACCACATTCCGCTGACCAGAGCGTCTTTCAAACCGTCCCGATTATAATCTCCCCATGAGATCGACATACCGCCGCCGCTGGAAACGGCCCCTGCACTTTCAGCAACCACCACGAAATGGTGGTTGCCGTTCTTATTTAGGTCGTTACGATAGAGGCTGTCACGGCCGTAGTCGTTGGCGACATAGAGGTCAAGATCACCATCGTTGTCGTAATCTTCCCAGGTTGCGGCGAGAGAGTATCTGTAGTTGTTTTGGTTGAGGCCGACATCTTCGGTCACTTCGTTAAATTTGAGAATGCCGGTTTCGGCGCTATCGTTATGCCAGAGTGAGTTGGCTGCGCCGTTGTTGGCGTCATGGTAGACAAAGCGAGATGCAGCGCCTTCAATTTTGGAAGAACTGTTTTTTGCACTGTCAACCCGCCGGTCGGGGTAGTAGGCCGTAACGTAGATATCGAGATCTCCGTCGCGATCATAATCGGCAGCGCTTAAGCTCATGGTGTCATCGCTTGTCGGCAGGATTTTGCGGAGCTTAAAATTGCCGGAGCCCAGGTTCTCGCTGATAATGACGCCGCCCAAAACGGCGACAGCCAGATCCTGGTCGCCATCATTATCGAGGTCGAGAATCAGGGCGCTACGAGAGCTTTCGAGAAAATCGAGACCATAGGCTGCGGCCATTTCGTCGGCGCGACCATTGGCCTGCTGAATGAAAAGCTGGTTAGGCAGGCCGAATTCTTGGCAGAGATAGATATCTTCGAGGCCGTCGCCATTAAGGTCGCCGACGGCAATGCCGGGGGTTCCGAGGAATGAATTTTCGAGAGGGTTGTCCTGGCGGTTGAGCCAATGGTTGAGGCCTTTTTGGATTTGATTTTGATAGCTTGGGTTGTGACCTATAACTGCAGGGCTGCAGTCGGAAAAGATTTTTGACTGCTCATTTTGCCAGGTTGCCTCCTCGAATTGCTCCAGAGCGATAGTGGAAAATTTTAATGTTTCACCACCACCAATAATTTCCTCCTTAGTCCATTTGATTACCCATGTAGCGTTAAGCTCAACCGTTTCGTTGCCCCGGCGGCCGGAGATGGCGAAATATTGACGGGTGACAACTGTTTCTCCCTCATCCAGCACCCTGAAAAGTTTGAATTTATAACGCACATTATCGGCGTCAGCAAAAGGTATGAGGAGTTCGGAAAGGGATTTATGGAACCCTTCGGTGTTATGATAGATTAGGTCTTGGTCGTGGTTTGCAGCTTGGGAGTATTTTCGAATCTGGAGTGCCGCATCTTTGAAAATAGTTTTAAGTTTCGCTGGCCGTAGGGCGCTGCAGGAAAACTCGGAGCTTATTAGAGGCTCAAGATTGGCTGGGGTCAGTTTTTCAGGGTGAGCGATAAAGTGGCCGATCTTTTTCAGTTGCTTATTCGCTACCTGATTAAAGATCTCGGTGGGCCAGCCATCAGCCGCAGGGTTATCTGTTTGCCGCCAACTTTCAATAAGATCTTCATTTGCTGAAAGAAACTTTTTGCCGGATATCTGCGTCAGAGGTTCAGAACAACAATCGATATCGCAGACAGCACGAGCGGACTTAGGCAGTATCTCGGTTGGAAGTTGCCTGAGCCCGCTATTCTCTTCTGCTTGGCCTTTGTTTGTCGTAACCCCGACCCCGAGTGTAAGGCTCACGATAAATAACCATAAAGCTGCTTTTCTCATTACCAATCCTGACGGGAGCTTTCGGAGACCTCGTATTCAAGGCTTTTTAAACGTCGATCCATTTTTTCAAGTACTTTATTCTGGCTGCCAATCACCGCTTGCTGCTCTTGGACGATTTTGGTCAGTTTACAGGTGGATTTTTTTTACGAGTCCATCAATAATTGTAACAATTTAGATCTTCTGCGAGGTTTGTTAGTTTGTGATCGAGTTTTTGCAGGGCTTTTTTCTGATCGTTTATCACCTGTTGTTGTTCCTGCAGAACCTTGGTCAAAATGGCGACAATATCCATCGAACTCAGCCCTTTTCGTCCATTGACAGCGACTATCTCGGGAACATCTTCTGCGATAAAGCCGACGCGACCTTCATTTTGGTTGGTTTTGTATTGGTACGTGACCGGAGCTAGTTTTTGCAGGGTTTTAAAGGCGTCTTCACTTGACAGCTCTTCAATATTCTGTTTGAGATCACGACTCGAACCGGCAATGAAGCCTTCACTGGCCCGGAGTTGACCGACAATGTCTAATTTATAAGCCGGATCCCAAGTCCCGATTCCGACATAACCGCTGGATCTCAGGCAGAGGGTATTGTTGGGCGTTGAAGGTTGAATTCTGAAAGGCAGTGGTGATCCATTGGTTGCATCACGAATAAAAAAGTTTGCTTCGTTACCGGCCATGTCCCAAGTCTGGGGCTGAAATCCGGAGCTGCCGTCCTGTTCTAAGCGGACTGTCGGGGTATCGCCGTCATTTATATGGAGCTCAACGACCGGTGTCGACGTGCCGAGACCGACCCGGCCGTTGTCATCAACATAGATGCTGTTTGCCGGGGCACCAGCTTCGACTTTGAAAATATGGCGAGCGGTATTGGAGTCTTCAATCGCAAAATAGTTGGCGCCGCCGTTGCTTGAGTCGTTGATTACGATGCGCCAGTCATTAGAGGGGAAGCTGCTTGTACTGCTGGTGTCCTGGAAATTGAGGCGGAGGTTGTTCTCTTTCAGCCTTAGGGTGTCAAAACCGAAACTTTCGCCGTTGACGCAATCCATGCCGATACAGGCGCTTCCGTCAACAATCAGATCGTCATGGATCACCTGGTCTCCGCGCTGAAAGGTTTCACTGGTGTCAGGCAGGACGAAGAGCCCCTGATCGACGCTGAAACTGCCAGCCAGAACTGAACCTTCTGTCGGCAGAAGGCCTGCTTCCTGAGCCTCTATTATAAGGCCTCTATTGTCACCTTTGCGGGCCAGATCAATAAACTCTCTCGCCTCTGGTGTCAGGGTCGGAATCAGTCTCAGCTCATATTTGTAGAGTCCGTCCGGCAGGCCCGACGAGATCAATGAATTGAGTCCCAAATAGGGGGTCTCCCGGGCCTCAAAAATCAAACGAAAAGCACTCTTTTCCGGGCCGATGACAACCAGAACCAAACGCTCATAGGTGTTGCCGGGCTCAACAGTCCACTCGATGGCTTCATGATTGACGATGGCGCTAATTGTGGGCACTTCGGCAGTTGTAAGAGCAGCGGCAGGGGTACAGGTTGCACTTGTGCAGCCGAGAGCAATGAGGCAGACTAATAGCAGTCGGAAAAACGAAAATTGTTGAAGATTTCTCATTGTAGCCTCCAGGAGGTAGTGATTTAAAAATATCAAACAGTTTTAGTTTATGTTATAAATTGTGCTATATCACATTTTTGATTGTAAAAAAAACAAATAATTTTACTCAACTTTAATAAGCAAGTGAAAGCATTTTTTAAATTTGACGTATAGTTGTAATTTTGCTATAGTTTTCATCTGAGATGCCCTGATTTCTATTCGTTATTATACCGTTGGAAATCCATATGATAAATGATGATTTTAAACGACAACTCCTGTTATGATTTCAGATTTTTCCAAAATAGTAAGCGAGATCCGGGGAATCATAAGCAATAAATTGTCGGAATGGAGAATGTAAAATGAACTCTAAAATAATTTTATCTTTTTGTGTTTGGTTCTGTTTTATTATGTCAACCAGCTTGGCTTTGGCGGCACCGCCTACGGTCACGACAGGTGCTGCCAGCGGCGTGACCGCCTCTGCGGCGACCTTGAACGCCACAGTTAACGCCAATGGTGCGGCTGCCACCGTTACTTTTGAATATGGCCTTGATACGAACTACGGTGCGACGGTGGCCGCCGATCAATCACCGGTCACCGGAAGTACGGATACCCCGGTTACAGCTAGTTTGGGTGAACTGTCTGCAGAGACTATCTATCATTATCGGGTTGTGGCCACAAATGTCGATGGCACCACATATGGTGTGGACATGATCTTTGTGACTGCATCGGTACCGCCTGTTGCGATGACTACTGTGGCGACTTTAGTGACTGATATCTCGGCTGTGTTGAATGGTTTTGTCGCTGCTAATGGTTATGACTCAAGCGTGAGTTTTGAGTGGGGTACTACGACTTCCTATGGTTCAGAGCTTCCAGCTCTGCCGCCTGTAATTGGTGTGGGCAATGCTGGTGCGGTATCTGCCAATCTCACAGGTCTCAGCAGTTCTATTGTTTATCATTATCGAGTGAAAGTCACATATTCGGGAGGCAGTCTGGTTTATGGTCAAGATGTAACTTTTTCCAGTTCGACGTCAGCCCCCACAGTCACGACTTCGGCGGCAACTTCGATAGCTCCCTTTTCCGCTGTTTTGAATGGTAATGTAAATCCGAACTTTGCTGAAACAACAGCTCTTTTTGAATACGGTTTAGATATTAGTTATGGTTCTTTTGCGTCGGCTTCCCCTAGTTTATTGAGTGGTGGAAGTGTAACGGCTGTAAGTGCTTCTATTGGTGAACTTTTACCTCTTACCACTTATCATTATCGCCTCACTGGGATCAATTCAGAAGGCACCGGTAATGGTGCGGATATGAGCTTTACGACCAGTGCTGTTGCCCCGGTCGTCGTCACTAAGCCAGCGACGGCAGTCGGCACTTCCAGTGCCACGTTAAACGCTACGGTTAATGCCAATGGTGATAGTTCGACAGTTACTTTTGAATACGGTACATCTATTTCATACGGCACGACTCTCAACGCCGTTCCCGGCACCGTTGTCGGTGTTGATGACACAGTGGTGAACCGCAGCCTTTCGGGCTTGATCAACGGGACTACGTATCACTATCGGGTAGTGGCGACAAATTCTGCTGGAACTGTCTATGGTGCGGATATGATTTTTACTGTCGGTGCGATCGCACCCACGGCGATTACTAATGCCGCGACCGGGGTAAATGCCCCTAATGCTATCTTGAATGGTATGGTTAATGCCAATAATGGTAGTGCTTCCGTAAATTTTGAGTATGGTGCCTCGACCAGCTATGGCCGAGCTCTTCCGGCTAGTCCCGGAACTGTTGTTGGAAATTCCAATACGTCAGTTAACGTGATGGTTTCCGACCTCTCTCCCAATATGACGTATCATTACCGGGTGGCAGCGTTCAGTGCCGGTGGTGCGACGTATGGAGCGGATATGAGATTGACTACGGGGAGCGGCCCCCAGGTTACCACCGAGATTGCAACTTCGCTGGGCATCTCTGCGGCGACGTTGAACGGTACGGTTAATGGTAATGGTCAAAATACTACGGTAACTTTTGAGTATGGTTTGACTGCAACTTACGGAATCTCGCTACCGGCTCCTCAGAGCCCGGTAGCCGGATCTACCGATACCGCAGTTAGTTTGCCGCTTACTTTTCTTAATCCCGGTACCACTTACCACTATCGGGTGGTAGGGCAGAACGCAAGCGGCACCACTTATGGTGCGAATGTGACTTTTGTTACCGAAGCGGCCGATGCTCGTGCGCCGACGGCGATAACCATCCCGGTCACGGCGATTGGGACCACTACGGCTACCTTGGCGGGTAGAGTGGTTTCTAATAATCTGAGTACTGCTGTAACCTTTGAATACGGGTTTGATACAAACTACGGTAACACGGTGACGGCGGATCAAAGTCCGGTTCAAAACGATGTAATTTATGGTACAGATGTATCCAAGGCTGTTGCCAGCCTTACCTCTGGTGTTACCTACCATTACCGCGTGGTGGCACAAAATGCATACGGCATCAGCTATGGCGCTGATCTGACTTTTTTTACGGAAGCACAGGTCGTTTCTGCCGTCACCAATGCCGCATCGGGGGTGGGAGTCTCTTCCGCTACATTAAATGCAACCGTTAACCCCGTCGGCTCTGCCTTTGTCGAGTTTGAGTATGGCCTTAGCGGTTATGGTTCTACGGTGGCGGCGCCCACTGTTATCAGTGATGTCCCGGTAGCAGTTAACGCTGCTCTTACCGGATTGACATCCGGTACCATTTATCATTACCGGGTGAGGATGTATGGGGGAAGTGTGCTCGTTCCCGTTTATGGATACGATATGATTTTTACTACCGGTGCCGTCCCCACGGCCGTGACCTCAGCGGCAACAACGGTCGGGACTATCAGTGCCACTTTGAATGGTATAGTTAACGCCAATAATACGGTTGTCAGCACTAGTTTTGAGTACGGTCTGGATTTCAGTTATGGTGCAACCATGGTGGCCGCCCAGAGTCCGGTTGGCGGCGGCACAGATACTGATGTCAGTGTTGTCGGTAATTTTTTTGTTCCCAATACCACTTACCATTACCGAGTTGTAGCGCAGAATGTCGATATTACAGTTTACGGTGCGGATATGACCTTTACTACTGGCGGGGCTCCGCCCTTAGTCGCCACCAATGTCGCCACCGCTTTAAGCTCCACCGGTGCCACTCTGAATGGTACAGTCAACGCTAATAACGACAGTTCTGTTGTGACTTTTGAGTACGGTCTAACCACTGCTTACGGCAATTTAGTTACGGCAAGTGAATCGCCGGTTAGCAGCAGCTCAAATACCCCCGTAACTTTTTCTTTAACCGCTTTAAGCCCGGATACAATTTACCATTATAGGGTAGTGGCACTTAATGGCAGTGGCACCAGTTATGGCGTAGATATGGTTTTTACTACAGGAGGAGCAGTGCCTGGAGTTACGACTACCGCCGCCACGTCCGTCGCTAACACCCGCGCAATCTTGCACGGTGTGGTCAATGCCAACAGTAGTAGTACTTCGGTGGTTTTTGAGTATGGAGAGACCACCGCTTACGGCAGAATAATAGACGCAGGGCAGAGTCCGGTTCCCGGTTCCGTCGATACTGCGGTTAGTGGAGAGGTTGTTGGCCTGAACTCTGATACCCTCTATCATTTTCGGGTAGTTGGTCAAAATGCCTATGGTACCGAAAGCGGTGCAGATATGATTTTTATCACCGATAATGACGGAGATGGCGTACCCAGGGTCGTAGAAGACGGGAGCCCCAACGGCGGCGACGGTAACGGCGACGGAACTCTAGATAGTTTGCAGCCGGGTGTAAGTTCTATTCCTTCGGCTACCGGTTCCGGATATATAACCGTAGAGATTGTATCGGGATGTTTGCAGTTAGCGAATGTGCAGACTTTTACTGAGGCATCGCAGGGGATTGATCCGGAATACTATTATCCTTATGGATTGGCAGAGTTCGAGATTCCATGTAGTAGTGCAACCGTAAGGATCTATTATCATGGGACGTCGAGTTTGCCGGACTACTACACATACAGGAAGTATGGACCGACACCACCGAATTTTAATGATCATCAGTGGTATACGCTTCCCGGAACCTCCTTTGGAACGCTGAATGTAGGGGGAGAGAGTGTTGCATATGTCGAGTTTGCGCTAAATGATGGTCAACTTGGAGATGACACGGGGTTGGATGGAGTGATCTTTGACCAGGGCGGCCCTGCTATGCCGGAAGCAATGATTCCCACTCTCTCCGAATGGGGCCTTATTGTACTCATGATTATCTTGAGTGGGGTGGCACTGCAAATAATCCGGCGTCGTGGTTCATGTGAATGTTAAGAGGGGATACTCAATCTATTGCCTCTCATTTTCATGTCAATATAATTAAGGTTATAATTATAATTGCGATTAGGTTGATATGGTTTGACTTTGCAGTAACAAATTGATAGATTGTCAGCATATGGTGATTTTTTTTCGGTCTGCGCCCGGTTGAATTCTCCAATTAATACCGATAGATTGTAAAGAAAATAGATGTAAGCAAAAAGGGCTGTAATCGGTTAAGATCGCAGCCCTTTTTAATGCTTTTATCAAAAAACAATCCTTAAGTCGAGATTTGGGCTGGAATCGGGAGGATGTAAACTGATTCGACCGCACCCAAAACAGCATCTATATGCATCTTGAAAAACAAAAGGCCTGTAATTAGTTAAAATTACAGGCCTTTAAGGTCTATGGTGCCGAAGGCCGGAATCGAACCGGCACGGGTGTTAACCCACTACCCCCTCAAGATAGCGTGTCTACCAGTTCCACCACTTCGGCATATAGTAATCTCGTTTCACCGAAACCGCCGGACTTCTAAACTATATATTGAATCTTGTCAAGAGATTGTTGGTGGGGGATGATGAATAGCTTAGACACTTAGGTCGATGAGCAGTCCGGTACCGCTCATGATCTCTTTGACTAAGCTCTCTATTTTGTCGGAGGAGTGGAAAAAACGTTCACTGAGTTGCCGGCAGACTTGGCGATTGCTGTGGCAGTCATAGGCTTTAAGGAGAAAGCCTTCCGGCAGTTCCAGCAGGGAGATATGAAGATTGTGTTCGTGAAGTTTGAGTCTTTTGCAGGTCTCTTTGAGGAGGGCAAGGAGCTCTCGGTAGTCAGCTCGTGATCTCTTTCGTTTTGGGGGTGATGGAGTGTATGGCGAGCGGCGATTTGGAGCTGGTCGGCGTTTTCTCAGGCTGAGTGCGGAGGCATATTGTGAAGCCATGATTGCGGGAATGTCTTCCGGGGTTGGCGGCGCCTTGCTGGGTGGGTCATACATGATCTCCCTCCTCCTCCTCCTCCTCTTCCTTTTTCTAGCGGCGTAGCAGAACTAGTTCCTCTAAGGGTTTGCGACCTTTTTCTTGGTTTTTGTGGGGTTCTGTCGGGTAACCTGTGGCGATGACGGCCATAAGTTCATAGCGGGACGGCAGCTCCAGAAGTTTACATACCTGTTCGCCATTTTTGAGGATTTCACCCAGCCAGACAGCTCCGAGGCCAAGGCTGTGAGCCATGAGTAACATGTTCTGCAAGGCTGCACCGATACTCTGAATATCTTTTTCTCGGTGATAGAGCATATCTTTGTCGAGGAAGACGCTAATTAATACTGGAGCCTCATTAATGACGCGATGATATTTGGTCAGCCCTGCAATACTAGATTGCAGTTCCGGCTCCCGGATAATGGCAAAACGCCACGGCTGATTATTAAGCCCTGAAGGCGCCCAGCGACCAGCTTCAAGGATGGCGTCGATTTGCTCTTTAGTCGGTTGCCGGTCAGAAAAATGGCGGACACTGCGTCTTTCGCAGATCAGTTGTTGCTGCTGGTTAAGCCAGTTCTTTTTTGTATTCATGCAGGTATTCTATCCTGCAACAATCTTTCTGTCAAGTTCAGGTTCCTCGATTTTAATCTCTTTTTACCATCAACCAATATCAGCATGATAGTGTTGCAGGCTTTTAACTTCGCCATGGCCTTTGCGGGTTGCGGCGATGCCTTTGGCGGCGGCGATGGCGGCCGCCATCGTCGTGATATAGGGAACCTTGTATTTAATGGCCGTTTTACGGATGTAGGAGTCATCGACCGTGCTCAGTTTGCCGCTCGGCGTATTGACTACGAGTTGGACTTCGTTGTTGGTGATCGCGTCGACAATGTTGGGCCGGCCCTCGTGACGTTTGAGAATAAGGTCTGAGTCGATATTGTTATCGGCTAAGAATTGATGGGTTCCTTTGGTTGCTTTAATGGCAAATCCAAGTTCAGAAAAGCGGGTTGCAACTTCAAGGGCTCCTTGGCGGTCATGGGATGAGACCGTTAAAAGCAGGGTTCCTTCGAGGGGCAGAGTTTGGCCGGCTGCTTCCTGGGCTTTGAAAAAAGCGAGGCCGTAGTTGTCGGCCAGACCCAAAACTTCACCGGTAGAACGCATCTCCGGGCCGAGCAGGGGGTCGACTTCGGGAAACATATTGAAAGGAAAAACTGCTTCTTTAACGCCGAAATGGGCTATCGGCCGACGTTTCAGATCAAGATCGCGCAATTTTTTGCCGAGCATCACCTCGGTTGCCAATCTTGCCATCGAGATATTACAGATCTTGCTTACCAATGGGACGGTGCGGCTGGCGCGGGGGTTGGCTTCAAGGATATAGACCCGGTCGTCGGCAATTGCGTACTGGATATTCATGAGGCCGACAACCTTCATTTCAATCGCAATTTTTTTGGTATACTCCTCGATTGTGTCGATATGGCGTAGAGGGATATTGATTGGTGGAATAACGCAGGCCGAATCGCCGGAGTGAACTCCGGCCAGCTCGATATGTTCCATGACTGCCGGGACGAAG
>JAGGWR010000039.1 GCA_021163445.1 Candidatus Tharpella aukensis | reverse complement strand
TGTAACTGAGGGCAATATGTCAACGACTTGATCATTATTTTGCCCGACTACAAAGAACTCTTTTTGACATGAAGTATCCATATCAAATGTTATATCAGAAAAATCCGGCTGTGTCCCGCATTTTTTTATTTTTAGATCAAAGCCGAATATTTACAAACATATAATGTTAACTTATGGATTGCATTGCCGATTACCATTTTAACGGGTTTTGGTTCTGGAATGGTTGGTGTATCAGGGGGGTCTTTTTTGGTCCCTCTGATGGTATTAGCTTGCGGAGTTTCAATGCATACCGCAGTTGGAACTGCATCTACATTAATAGCGGCAATTGCTTTTACGGGTTTTACAGGACATGCTATTCAGGGCGACTTTAGTCCATCTTATGCTATCCCGTTGGCTTTTGTTACAATTATAGGCGGAAAATTTTCTTTGAAGTCAAAGCCTAAACATTTAAAAAAACTTTTTGCTTATACAAATTGGATGGCAGCTCTTTTCATGATTTTTAATGCACTTCATACGAAAGGGATAATATAGAAATGTATAACGAATCACTGCACTGGATTTTTACTCCGCTCCGTGAAAAACAGTGAGTTCAAGCGTTATGCATTTCCAAAAAGTAGATTAGTATGGAAAGGTTTAAATTAATTACAGGCTATATTCCAGGTATTATTGGTCGCATCGCAGAATTGCATGCCTTATATTATTCTGAGTACTGGAATTTTGGAAAGTTTTTCGAAACAAAGGTCGCCACTGAATTATCTGTGTTTCTAAACGACTTTAATGAAGACAAGGATCAAATTTTTTCGCTCTCTATTGATGAAAGAATTGAAGGTTCAATTTCAATTGACGGTTCATCAGAAAATGAAAATGCAGCTCATCTTCGTTGGTTCATTATATCTGATGAACTTAAAGGGAAAGGTGCTGGAAACAAATTAATGCAACAAGCAATAAGATTCTGTGAAAAAAATGGATATAATAGTATATATCTTTGGACATTTCAGGGGTTGGATTCGGCGAGACATCTTTATGAAAAATATGGTTTCAGCTTATCGGAGGAAAAAACTGGTGAGCAATGGGGAACCATCGTTACTGAGCAACGCTTTGATAGGGTAATTAAAGTATAAATGGAGGACTTAGAATTATGACTATAAATCCGGCTTTGATTGGACCTTGTGGCCTTTACTGTGGAGTCTGTGCCATTTACATCGCACACCGTGATAATAATCATAAGTTAAAAAAACGGTTGGTGAATCTCTATAAAGGTGGAATCCCTGGAAAAGGTACTCTTCCAGGAAGTGAAAATTTATCAACTGAAGACATTAGATGTGATGGCTGTTTATCCAATGACGTATTTATGTATTGCCAAAGTTGTAAGATCAAGGATTGCACAAAAGAAAAGGGTTACACTGGCTGTCATCAATGCAAGGAATTTCCCTGTCATTATATTGAAGATTTCTCCATGACAGTCGGAAAAGAAGTCATTTTACGAGCTATTCCATATTGGCGAGAAGTCGGCACTGAAAAATTTATTGAAGATGAAGAAGCCCGCTATATTTGTCCTGAATGCGGCAATATTGTTTTTCGAGGTGTCGTAAAATGCAATAAATGTAAAGTTCAACTGAGCTTGGATTAGACATCTTTAAATCGTTCACAGGTCAGATATCAGCTTTTTACGACGCCATCATCTCTGTTTCGAAGGATGGATAAATTCTGACAATTGGGCCAAGCCATCGACGATCCGCGGTGCGGGCCGATCGACCATATCGGAATCAATAACATAGATCTGCCCCTGACGAACAGCCGGAATCGAACGCCAACGCTGCCAATTTGCACGAAAACGCTGGTAGTTGGTATTGGGTGACATCGAAGATATAATTATAACCTCGGGAGCATCAACAATAACCCGTTCAATTGAGTAGCGGGGATAACGTACAGGGTTATCAACGGTAACCAGAATACCTCCGGCCCGGCGGATAAGATCAGCCGCAAAAGTTTGCCGGTTGACCGAAACAATCGGATCAATTCCAACCTGGTAAAAAACCCGTTTTTTCGGTAGCCGGGCCACCCGGCGCTCAACCGCAGCCACCTTCTTTTTCATCTCGATAATAACTTTCTGGGCTTGGGGCAGAGTTCCGGTAATCTCGCCAAGATTACTAATCGAGCGATAGATGGTATTAAGATCGACCGGCCTGATCCGATAGACGGGAATCGAAAAATTTTTGAGCGCGGCATTGGTTTTCTCATCCTGACGCTCACTGCCGACAATTACCAAATCCGGCTCCAGAGCCAGAATCTTTTCCAAACTCGGGTTTATGAACGTGCCGACCCGAGGTTTTTTCCGCGCCGCTTTTGGATAAGTAGCAAAATCAGTAACCCCGACAATCCGCTGATCAAGCCCCAAAGCAAAAAGAATCTCAGCCAGACTCGGCGTCAGCGGCAAAATCCGCTGGACGCGATCCGGAATCTCGACCGTAGTGCCGCTTTCATCAACAACCGTCAGGGCTGAAGCAGTAATCGGCAGCAGGAGAATGGAAATCAGTAAAATCAGAATATGACGTAAAATAGATCTCATGTGATCACGAAGCCATCAGGTGAACGATTGAGAGGCCGGCACAATACTGACCCGGGAAAACCGCGTGCAGGCGACCGAGTAGGGAGCGCACCTGCAGAGGGCCTTCATGGCCCGGCGTACCGCTCTCCTTGATTCGGGCACAGGTATAATCCAAGGCCAGAAACTCCCGTTCACTCTGACATAAAGAGACCAGATGAACAATTCCTAAACGTTTTTGCGCTCGTGGCACCACCCGGTCGACCATGGCCGCCAGATCAGAGGCCTGAAAAAATTCACTGTCAAGCTCGGCCAGCAGTTGTTCCAGTTCTTCTCGCCCGGTAGCCGGAGTAAAGCGTTTTTGCAAAAGCCGATACTCTTTTTTGCCGATCACCAGAGCAACAACGCCAGCCGCAGGCAAATCCTGACAACCGGAACTATCAAGCTGAAGAAAAAAGACGATCTGGTTCCAGATCTTAGAGTTATCAACCGCAAAAATCCTCAATTCACGTCCGGTCGGCGGCCGCGTAACCACCTCCACCCGGATATCCTGAGCCCAGAAGGCTGAAGCATAAACCGCAAGCCGGGCTTTTCCAGCCGCGACTTGCTGGCTCACAACCGCCCCTTCCGGCATCGTAATCTCAAGCAGAACCCCGCCTTTAAGTTCGACCCCAAGCAGGTAATCAAGAAACTTTCCCAAAAAAGGGTCACGATAGTTGACGTAACCTAAAAACCCACCGACTGAAGCCATTAGAATTCAATCCCCCGCTGGGCCTTAATCCCCTTCTGGTAAGGATGCTTAATCTCGCGCATTTCAGTAACCAGATCAGCGGCCTCAATGAGTTCTGCAGGAGCATCGCGACCGGTCAAAATAACATGCACCCGAGCCGGTTTTTTGGCCAGGGTTTCAAGCACCATACTGACCGGCAGAAGACCGTAGCTCAAGGCATAATTAACTTCGTCACAGACAACCAGATCATACTCATCGCTTAAAATTTCCTCCGCACAGCGAGCCCAAGTTATCTTAGCCAACTCACAATCTTCGGGAGCCGGTTCACCATCACCCAACTTCAAAAAACCATGTCCCATCGGCTCAAGCGAGAAATTTTCAAATTTCTCGGCCGCATTCAACTCACCATAGCGCCAACCACCCTTGATAAACTGAACCATCACGACCTTAAAACCCTGCCCCAAAGCCCGAAAAACCGTGCCCAAAGCCGCCGTGGTTTTTCCCTTCCCATTTCCGGTATTGATAATAATCAAACCGTGACGTTTATCTTTACTTTCCTGTGACATAATAGAGACTCCTATAAGCCCGTCGGGGCTGGTAATAAATATACTGAAATAAACATTTACTGCAACTCACACTGGTAGCAACCCTTTTTCAAAACTGGATCAAATTAGACCACCTCTTTCTTCTTGTCAAGCAAATGCAACAAATTATATATCGACACTGACTAAACATTGATAAGTACCAAATAAAAACCGCCGACATCGTAATGACACCGGCGGTTTTTATTTTCAAGAAGCGGCGGCTCTTTGATGGTTTTCGCCCCCCCCTCCCAAAAAAAGACAGGGTCAATAGGAGGTGGTTTCATGGACATATTTGATCCACTGGGAGAAAAACTCGGTTCGGTGTCCACGCCAGCGGTTGACGGGCTGGTCGATATCGAAGTTTTCCGGAGATCCGACATCCGGGCGGGCCAGCTTCCGGTCGCGCAGGGCCTCCTCAACCAAACGCCGGCTGGGATATTCCGGATGACCAAGATGCATTAAGAAACGATGATCCGGGGTTTCAAAAATGACATAACCGACCTTTTCGGTATAAGCGAGAAGATTAATGTTACCTTTTTCCCGTTCCAATTCCATGAGGTTGTCGGCAATCCCGGCAAAGCGACTCTGGGGGCACCAAAAGCGATCATCCATCTCCCCGGTAATACGATGATATCGGTCAAGGTTGTTGGTTTCAAAAACCCCAAACAACTTTTTCGGATAGACTTCAATGGGGATGTCGAGAAATTTGGCCAGAGCCAAACCGCCCCAGCAAATTCCCAAGGTTGAGGAGATGTTGTGGCTGGCGTACCTGAGGATTCTTTTAATCTCATCCCAGTAGGTGATCTCTTCGAACGGGATATCCTCAACCGGAGCCCCGGTGAGAATCAGGCCATCCAGGTGCTGATGGTTGATAGCCTCTTCAAAAGTGCAATAGAGCTTATCGATATGCTTCTGGTTACTACTGGAATAGTTATGGTTTTCCAACCTGATCCAGACCGGCTCAATCTGCATGATTGAGCGGCCCAAAGGATGGACGAGGTTAAACTCATAGGTTTCTGCTTTGGGCATGATATTGAGGATGCCGATTCGTAAAGCCCGAATATCCTCTTTATTAGCTTCCTCACAGGTTTTACACAAGATTCTGGCCTGTTCCAAGGCCGTTCTGGCGGGGTAATCATTAGCTATAACAACGGTCATTTTTAGTTCCTCTGCAGGGCTATATCCAAGGCCTGATCCAAATCATCAATGATATCATCAACGTGCTCAATACCGATCGAGAGCCGGATCAATTCCGGTTTGATGCCAGTAGTTTGCTGCTCGGCTTCGGTCAATTGCGCATGGGTCGTGCTGGCCGGATGAATAGCCAGACTTTTGGCATCACCGACGTTAGCCAGATGGGAGAACAGGGATAAATGGTTGATAAATTTTTCCCCCGCTTGTTTGCCTCCCTTGATGCCGAAAACCACCATGCCGCCGAAACCGTTATGGAGTTGCTGCACGGCATTTAAGTGGGTCGGATGGCTCTCAAGTCCAGGATATCTTACCCATTCGACCAATGCATGGGAGTTAAGATAATTTGCCACCTGCAAAGCATTGTCACAGTGACGCTGCATGCGGAGCGGCAGGGTTTCGATACCTTGAAGAAACATCCAGGCGTTGTCCGGACTCAGACAGGCTCCCAGATTGCGTAACGGCACAAGTCTCATTCTCAGGATAAAGGCCAATTGGTTCATTTCACCAAGATCGGTGGAAAATTTCAGTCCGTGATAGGAATCATCAGGGGTATTGTAGAGGCTGAAACGCTCATCCTGCCAATCAAAGCTCCCACTGTCGACAACGATGCCGCCGATACCGGTTCCGTGGCCGCCGAGCCATTTAGTCAGCGAATGGATCACAATGTGAGCCCCGTGTGCAAAAGGACGACAGAGATATGGCGTAGTAAAAGTTGAGTCAACCACCAGAGGCAGATGGTTGCGGTCGGCAATTTCTGCTACGGCTTTGAGATTTACGACGTCCAGTAGAGGATTACCGATGGTTTCCAGAAACAACATCCGGGTTCGTTCATTAATCGCTTCTTCGATAGCGGCGGTTTCCAACGGGTTGACGAATCTGGTTTGAATACCAAATTGCGGCAGAATATTATTGAACATGGTATAGGTGCCGCCATAGACATTTTGGGCTGCAACTATTTCATCACCGTGGGCACAGATATTGATGGCCGTGTAAAAGATCGCCGATGTACCGGAAGCCAGAGCCAGGGATGCCGCTCCACCCTCTAAGGCCGCCAGGCGCTCTTCCAGGACATTTTGGGTCGGGTTCATTATCCTTGAATAGATATTGCCCGGCTCTTGCAAAGCAAAAAGGGCGGCAGCGTGTTCCGTATTCTTGAAAACATAAGAGCTGGTGCGGTGCAGTGGTGTTGCCCGCGCCCCGGTTTCATCAATCACGGCACCAGCATGGAGGGCCAGGGTTTCAAATCGGGGAACTGATCTATTCATAATCACTTTCTTCAGCATAAAAAACTTCAGCTTTAGTCAACTTCTTCAGAAGCGAAAATCCAACTCGAAAGATAACGCTCACCGCTATCGGGGAAGATAACAACAATCATTTTGCCTCGATTTTCCGGGCGCCGGCCGATACGCAAAGCGGCTAAAGCGGCGGCCCCTGAAGAGATGCCAACTAAAATCCCTTCACTCTTGGCCATTTGCCTGGTCATAAGTGCAGCATCTTCAGAAGAGACTTTGACAATTTCATCAATAATCTCCCGGTTTAAAACCTCAGGGATAAATCCAGCACCAATACCCTGAATCCGGTGCGGCCCGGGGGAGTCACCGGAGAGGACGGCAGATTCCACCGGTTCGACGCCAACGATCTGCATTTCAGCCTTCTTTTTTCGGAGAATCTCGCCGCAACCGGTAATCGTGCCGCCGGTGCCGATACCGGCCACCAAGATGTCAATCCGGCCGCCGGTATCCTCCCAGATCTCAAGAGCCGTCGTCAGTCGGTGGATCTCGGGATTGGCTTTATTGGCAAACTGTTGCGGCATAACGCTACCCGGGTTTTGCCGATGAATTTTTTCGGCTTCGCTAATCGCCCCATTCATACCATCGGCACCGGGGGTCAGCACAACAACAGCTCCCAGGGTTCGCAGCAGATCCCGGCGCTCAATACTCATCGTATCAGGCATCGTCAGAATCAGACGATAGCCACGACTGGCCGCCACAAAAGCCAGGCCGATGCCGGTGTTGCCACTGGTGGGCTCAATGATCAGTCCTCCCGCAGTCAATTTTCCAGATTGCTCCGCTGCATCAATCATAGCCACGGCAATCCGATCCTTAACACTGGATAAGGGGTTAAAATATTCCATTTTAGCAACAATTTCAGCCCCGCTTTCTTGAGACAACGAGGCAATGCGCAACAGCGGCGTATTGCCGACCAGATCCGTTAGATTATTGGCTATCTTCATGGTTGACTCCTTTTATTGTAACTATTTTTGTAACTATTCAGCTAACCCGTAAATTCAGGGTACACAATCCCGATTTCCTTTGGAGAATCGGGTTATGTCCCCAGAATTCACTGAATTTTATCAATATTTGGAGCTTTTTTACTTATGCTGAATAGTCACCTATTTTTCATTAACAATTGATCTGTTTTCGCGATTGAGCAACTCCTGAATAGTTGTCTTCTGCAAAACTTGTTCATTGGCAATTTTCAACTCCTGCCAAACGGTACGGGTAACACAATCATCAAAACGCCCACACGACAAAGAATCGGTCAAACAGGAAACCGGAACCAAAGATCCTTCCAGAACCCTGAAAACATCAAGCAGATTGATTTCATCAGGGGAGCGGGTAAGGACATAGCCGCCATGTGCCCCTCTAATACTATCAACAATATTACTCTTTTTCAACATCAAGAGAATATTTTCAAGATACGAGAGAGAAATGGCCTGGTTATAGGCGATATCTTTCCTTTTAACCGGCAGTTCTCCATAATGACGTGCGATCTCCAACAGAGCTCGAATACCATAGCGACAATTGGTAGACAGCTTCATCGACCACCTCATATAAGTTATTGTTTATAGTTTTAGTAAACATATAGAATCTGAGCGTTCATGTCAACTATTTTTATTCTAACATAGAAAAGCCACGAATAACTTCCCCTTCTCAAGGGAAAGTTGTTCGTGGCTTTTGGCACTAGAAGGCTGCCCGCAAAGCGGCAACCGGCTTATTTGATTCAGCGGCCGGGAATGATGATCCGGGAGCTATCCATCTCTTTCTGTTTTTGCTGTTGCTGCATCTCTTTGATCTTTTCAACCATCTCGGACAAGGCCTG
>JAGGWR010000160.1 GCA_021163445.1 Candidatus Tharpella aukensis | reverse complement strand
GAGTTCATGATCAAAGGGATCAAAGGTTATCCCATTCTCGAAGGAATCAGGGGCAGGGCCGGGGCCGATATTGAGAAACTGCAAGAGGTTCTCGGCCGGATCTCGATGCTCTTAAATGACCATGATGAGATTGATGAAATGGATCTTAACCCGATTTTCGCTTATCCCGAAGGCCGGGAGCCGGGTCTGGTAGATGTTCGCATTAAGTTAAAGTAAAATTCTGAGGCAAAGTAAAAGCTCCATATTCGTGAAAAGCGCATTTATGCCCTTTAGGGTGCAAGACCTGAGGAATGCGGCGTACAAATAGTACGCCGCAGTGACGAAGGTTGCAGGGCAACGAAGAAGGTGGAGTTTTTACGAAGCCGTAAAGGAAACTGATATGGCACTATGGTTAAATCTGGGTGAAATACTGCGGGTTAATGCGGTGAAATTTCCGCAAGCTGTCGCTTTTTGCGATAGCACGCGGCGTTTCACCTTTCCGCAGACCAACTTGCGCGTAAACCGTCTGGCTAATGCTTTGGCCGGGTTGGGGATTGGTAAAGGCGATAAAGTCTCCTGTTTTATGGAGAACTCAATCGAGATCTGTGAAATCTATCTCGCTTGCGCCAAACTTGGCGCGATGATCAATCCCATAAACTTTCGCCTGGTCGGGCCTGAAGTCGAGTATATCGTCAACAACGCTGACGCCAAGGTGATGATCGTCGATGAAGAGTTTGTGCCGATGGTCACAGAGATTCGAGGAAAGCTTACCACAGTTACCGATTTTATTGTGGTTGGTAATCTTTGTCCGGATTGTTTAGAGTATGAGGCTCTGCTGGCCGATGCTGGTGATGACGAGCCCCAAGTGACGGTAGCACCGGCTGACCCCTGGATTTTGCTCTATACTTCGGGCACTACCGGGCGTCCCAAAGGGGTGGTTCGTTCACATGAATCATATATCGCTTTCTATCTGATTAACGGCAGTGATTTTGCTTTCAGCTACCGGGATACGGTGCTGACCTGTATGCCGTTGTGTCATGTCAATACGACTTTTTTCTCGTTTGCCATGACCTATTTCGGTGGCACGAACTATATTCAGCCGGCTCGGGCCTTTAGACCGGAAAATATTCTGTCGATTATTGAGAGCGAAAAAATCACTTTTATGTCGTTGATACCGACGCACTATAATTTGATTTTCAGCCTCGATCAGAAAAAAATTGACTCCTTTGATCTCTCATCCCTGACCAAATTGCTCTGTTCTTCGGCTCCGGCTCGCAAAGAGCATAAGGAAGCCATCTTAAAATTGGTGCCCGGGGTTAAACTCTATGAGGGTTACGGTTCGACCGAGGCCGGGATTGTTACGACCCTGATGCCCGAGGATCAGATGAGCAAACCGGGCTCGATTGGTAAAGAGTCTTCGGGAACTGATCTCATCAGGATTCTTGATGAAAATGGTCAGGATGTAGTTTCCGGCGAGGTCGGCGAGCTCTATTCACGAGGGCCGATGCTTTTTGACCATTACTACAAACTGCCGGAGGTGACGGCTGAATCTTTTCAGGGCGAATATTTCTCGGCTGGCGACATGGCCCGGCGCGATGAAGATGGCTACTACTATCTCGTTGATCGTAAGAAAAATATGATTATTACCGGGGGCGAGAACGTCTATCCTTCCGAGGTTGAAAACGTTATTGCGGCCCACGTTGCTGTTTTTGACGTGGCCGTTGTTGGTCTGCCGCATGAAAAATGGGGCGAAGAGGTAAGCTCCGTGGTTATTTTGAAAGAGGGTCAAACGCTCTCTGAAAAAGAGCTGGTTAGTTATTGCCGGGCTCAACTTGCACCCTATAAATGCCCGAAAAAAACCTTTTTTATCACCGCCGACGAGATGCCGCGTACCGGAACGGGAAAAATCCTGCACCGGATATTACGCGAGCGTTACGCATAGTAATAATTTTTTAACAATAAAAAGGAGATTTTTATGTTTACGAAAGCTTACATCCCTTATGGTGGTTATTTTTCTTCACCTTTTGCCCGCTGGCAGGGTAGTTTGGCGAATGAGAACGGTATTAAACTGGCGGCAGCTACGGCCAAACGCTGGCTCGCGGATAAAGAGATTGACGCCGGGCTTTTTGAATATCTTTTTTACGGCTTTACAATTCCCCAGAATCATGGTTTCTACGCCAGCCCCTGGGCGGCGGCGATGATGGGAGCCGAGAGAATTCCCGGCTGTATTATCAGTCAGGCCTGTTCGACCTCAACTACCTGTGTTTATCAGGCGGCTCTCGGCATCGAAATGGGCGACTATAAAACAGCTTTTACGCTGATGTCTGATCGTTGTTCCAACGGCCCGCATCTGGCTTGGCCCAATCCGAAAGGTCCGGGTGGTGAGTTAGAGACCGAGAACTGGTTGATGGATAATTTCGGCAACGATCCCTGGGCTAAAAATGCGATGATCGAAACCGCTGAAAATGTGGCCAAGGAAGTCGGTATAACCCGCGAGGAGTGTGATGATCTGGCACTGCGTCGTTTTGAGCAGTATCAAGATGCTTTGGCTGATGATCGGGCCTTCCAGAAACGTTACATGTTTCCGATTGAGTTGAAAATCAGTAAACGCAAAACCATTACTTTCAGTGAAGATGAAGGGGTTGCCCCGACAACCGCCGAAGGCCTCGCCGGTCTGCGGCCGGTGCTGCCGGGCGGGGTGCATAGTTTTGGTTCTCAGACCCATCCTGCCGATGGTAACTGCGGCCTGATCGTAACCGATCAGCAGACCGCTAAAGAGTTAAGCTCCGACTCCGGAGTTGAAGTTCAGATTCTCTCTTACTCTTTCTATCGTGAGAAAAAAGGTTATATGGCTGCCGCCGTGGTGCCTGCGGCTGAGAAAGCCCTGCAGAAAGCCGGTATCGGCATTAAAGATGTAAAATCTCTTAAAACCCATAATCCGTTTGCGGTTAACGATCTCTACCTGGCCAAAAAACTCGGTATTGATGCACATGGTTTTAACAACTATGGCAGTTCTCTGGTCTTTGGTCACCCCCAGGGGCCGACCGCCGGACGTTGTATGATTGAGATGATTGAAGAACTTGCCCAAAATGGTGGCGGCTATGGACTTTTTGCCGGCTGTGCCGCCGGAGATACCGCCGCAGCCCTGGTTGTAAAAGTTACTTGTTAGAGTTGAGTTAATTGATTGATTTAAGGAGATCTGTTTATAGGCACAAAGGCACAAAGGCAGAAGGCACAAAGTAAAAACGAAAAAACTTTGTGCCTCTGTGCCTGCTGCCTTTGTGCCTTGTAAATCAAGAACTTGAAAATCCGTTTGGTTCCGGCAATCCCGGATTAAGTTATTAAAGAATATAGAGGTTTTAATTATGAGTGAAAAAGCAATACTATCTGGTAATGAAGCGATTGCCCGGGGTGTTTGGGAGGCTGGAGTTCGTCTGGCTTCTGCGTATCCCGGTACGCCTTCAACAGAGATCCTGGAAAATGTCAAAAACTATAAAGATATCTACTCCGAATGGGCTCCGAATGAGAAAGTTGCCTTAGAAGTTGGTATCGGTTCTTCGATTGCCGGAGCCCGGACTCTGGTGACGATGAAACATGTCGGAATTAATGTTGCAGCCGATCCCCTCTTTACGTTCTCCTACACCGGAGTTAAGGGCGGCTTGATTTTGGTCAGCGCTGATGATCCGGCCATGCACAGCTCTCAGAACGAGCAGGATAACCGGAATTATGGACGCTTTGTCAAGATCCCGGTGATTGAGCCGAGTGACAGTCAGGAGTGCAAGGATTTTGTCGCGGTAGCTTTGGACTTAAGTGAAGAGTTTGATACCCCGGTCATGTTTCGGACTACGACCCGGACTTCGCATTCTAAAAGTATGGTTACTTTGGGTGAGCGCACCGAACAGTCGGGCAAAATTGTTCTGGAAAAGAATATGCCCAAGTATACGATGCTTCCGGTCAGCGCCAAACAGAGGCATCCGCTGGTCGAAGAGCGTATTGTCAAACTTAAGAAGTATGCTGAGACCACCCCGTTGAATCGGATTGAGTATAATGATACCAAGATCGGCATAATTACAAATGGTATCAGCTATCAATATGTTCGGGAGGCTCTGCCTGAGGCTTCAGTTCTGAAACTGGGTCTTACTTATCCTTTGCCGGAAAACAAGAT
>JAGGWR010000151.1 GCA_021163445.1 Candidatus Tharpella aukensis | reverse complement strand
TAATCTGCTCATATAAATCGACCGCAATCTGGCGAGTCATACAGACAATCATCCCCTTGCCTTCAAACACCTCCTGGCGGGCTTCAAAATGGGAGACAATATCCTTGGCAACATCATGCAAACGTTCAGGATGGCCGACGATAGCGTTGATCTGGGCATTTCTCTTTTTGGCTTTTTCCAACTGTTGTATAGTCGCCCCGCCAATCCCATCAATCAAACCATCTATTTTATCGCTCACTTCTTGATTGAATTTGATCTTAACCAGGCGGCTTTCATAACTTAAAGGAACCGTTGCGCCATCTTCTACCGCTTGAGCGATATCATAAATATCGATGTAGCCACCAAAAACCTTTTGGGTGTCCCGGTCTTCTTTTTCGATGGGGGTTCCAGTAAAACCGATAAATGACGCATGGGGTAAAGCATCGCGCAAATACTTGGCATTTCCATACTTAATGTTGCCATACTTATCGACCTTACCAACAAAACCATATTGACTGCGGTGAGCCTCGTCCGCCATCACGACAATGTTTGATCGCAAGGATAACGTATCAAAATTGCGGTTGCCATCTTCAGGATAAAATTTTTGAATGGTGGTAAAAACAATGCCGCCACCGGTCACCTGCAATAACTCTTTTAACGTTTTTCGACTACTCGCCTGAACCGGTTTTTGCCGCAACAGCGGGGCACAATTGCCAAAAGTGGCAAAAAGCTGATCGTCCAGATCATTTCTATCGGTCAAAACAACAATGGTCGGATTCTGCATCGCCGGTTCTACCACCAACTGCCCGGCATAAAAAACCATAGAAAGGGATTTACCGCTACCTTGTGTATGCCAGACCACACCAATTTTTTTATCACCTTCGGGCTGGTCTTTGATAGAAGGGAGGCCAAAATTTTCTGGATCTTCCGCCACCATTGGCAAGGTATTTTTAATCGCCCGCAACGTTGATTGAACTGCTTTTTCAACCAGGTAATATTGATGATAAGCGGCAATTTTTTTAATTTTGACCAGCGACAAAAGCCCCGTTTTATCGTTTTTTACTTCTTCAGATTCAAAGACGGTGTTGAAGCGGATCAGTTTTAACAAAACCGATTTTTGCAGCATCTGCCGGGCCAATATTTGTAATTCAGGCAGGATACCATTCTCTTTTTTAGCAGGAGATTTCCAGGCTAAAAATCTGGAGAACGACGCAGAAACTGATGAGGTACGGGCATCCATTCCATCAGAGATGACACACAAGGCATTATAGTAAAAGATTGAAGGAATAGCAGTTTTATAGTTCTGGATTTGGGTATAGGCGCGTTCCAGGGTTGCCTTTTCGTTAATGGCACTTTTAAGCTCAACCACCACCAATGGTAAGCCGTTGACAAACAGCACTACATCGAGGCGTTTGGATTGATTATTTTCCTTGATGACAAATTGGTTGACGACCAGAAAATCATTATTTTCAGGCTGGTCAAAATCAACCAGCTTCACTTGCAACCCGATTGTCTCGCCATGTTTGAAATACTCCACCGTCACCCCGTCGGTGAGCATCTGATGGAATTTTTCATTGTTGGTCATGATGTCGTTGGAACCAAGATGCATTACATGCTGGAAGGCTTCAACTCGTGCGGATTCGGGTAAGTCGGGATTGAGTTTTTTGAGCGCGGTTTTAAACGCCGATTCCAGCACAACACTGTCGAAACTATCCCGTTCAAGGCCGGTGCCGTGAAAATAGCGGTAACCCTGAGATTTCAGCATTTCGATTAAATTTTGCTCGACGGCATCTTCAGTTAAATCAACCATTACCGCCCTCAATTTTTTCTATCTCTCGATCAAAATCAGATAGATAGTTTTTATCCTGTATTACCCTGTATTTTTCATATTCTATTTCTGTTTTTAATTTTGCCTCAAGTGCCGACACCTTCCCTTTATTGAGTAAGATTGGATAATCAGAAATGGTCAGAAATTTATCCAAAAAAACTACCCAATCGACCATGTTCATTACAATGCCACGGGATGCACGGTTTTCGGCTAAATCAAGATAAGCAGAAACTATTCTTTCCAGCTCTTTAATATGCTGCTCAGAAAGGTAATTTTTGGCAACGGTAGTATCTGATTTTAATATTTTACCATCCGGCGCATATTTCCATGTTTTTAGCCCCATATAAATTTTAGCAGCATCAACTTCGCTGTAAATAATTTCAGCAGCTGTCTTGCCAGTAATTGCCCAATGCATCTTATTTTGAGCTGTCGCAAAGAAATCTTTGGAGGTAGGAGCTTTTTTGTCATAATCAGCGGACAAAGTATAAATATCGGTTATTTTCTGATAAAACCTGCGTTCGCTTAAACGAATTTCACGGATTCGTTCCAGCATCTCATCAAAATAATCGTGTCCAAAATGCTTAATCTGCTTTAAGCGCTCATCGTCCATGGCAAATCCTTTGATGATATATTCATGCAATATATCAGTTGCCCATTTTCTGAACTCTGTCGCTCTATGTGAATTGACTCTGTAACCTACCGCTACAATAGCCCGCAGATTATAGTATTTTGTATGATAATTTTTCCCATCCTCCGCAGTATGTCGGAAATCCCGACATACTGAATTTTCATCTAACTCACCAGAAGTAAAGATATTTTTAAGATGTTCGGTTACGGTGCTGCGCCCCTTTTCAAATAGTTCTGCCATCTTTTTTTGCGTAAGCCACAAGGTTTCGTCACAGAAAAAAACATCGATATTTACTTTGCCCGTTTCTGTCTGAAAAATAACAAAATTTGAAAACTCTTGTAATTGCTGGTTTTTATTATTCATAATGACACCCGAATTTCACCGGACATTAATTTTGGCAATAGGGTGTCGCGGGTTTTTGCGAGGGTTTGGATTTGGGTCAAATTATTATCAATTTTTTTAAGTATTTTGCTAGATACTTCAGAATATGACTTAACAAGATCATCAGAAGGTAAAAAAACAGGGCAATCAAGGATATCTTCGGGCTTTACTCGTTGATGAGAACTGCTTGTCCCATGTGCCCTTGCAGACAATTCATGTATCATCATATACGACGTTAAAGCACCATAAATAAACCCAAAAGTTTCACAATTTATTGGCTTTATGACTTGAAATTCAGTTGAACAGACAAAATGTCCTTGGGTCTTGAATACAACCCAAACCCTCGGGGTAGCCGGGTTTAGCTTTGAAACCAAGAAACAGTTTTCCACTACCAAATATTTATTACTGCTTATTTCACGTCCGTTGTGTTTGTCTGGATTTTTACCAGAATCAAAGGCAGGAATACTATAATGTTGATATTTTTTATCAGGAAACTCAAATGGCTTAATGTTCTTTTTAATATGCTTAACTAAAAATCTAATACCACCAACCCACCACCCCTTAGGAATCTCCCCAAGCTCACTATCAACCATTTCACCCGTAGCACCGGGATAGTTGAAATTAACAAACCACTCCTTAAAAATCGTCTGGGCGAGGGTTTCCAGTATCTTGTTTTGCGCTCGCAGGAGTTCTATCTTTTCATCGAAAGATGAGAGGATATTGGCGATGGCTTTTTGTTCGATATATGTAGGATAGGCAATTTTATATTCTCGAATGTCTTTCATGTTCAAATGTTGAACGACACTTCCAGTAGATAAAACCTTAAAATCGTGCTTAGGTTTTCGTGAGGTTAAATAGTATAGAAGAAATTTTCTGTAAACTTGCTTACTTTTGACTTTTATCAATACGGTTCTTTGCCCAAGGCATACCGTATAACCATCATCAATCCAACCAACTTCGCCAACCGGTGCTTCTCGTGCAAGGATAATATCACCAGCTTTGGGAACGGCCCTTTTTATCCATTTCTTATAAGTTTCTTTTGAAACTCTATTAGCTATAGCATAATTAAGTTTTCCATTTTTTATATCTGTAGTTCTAATTGAATAATATTCACTTCCGTCTACAGTAGACGCAGTTTTGTGTTCACAATCTACAACATCAGATACTTGATCTAATCTATTTTTAACCCACCCTTCCAATAACTCACTCATCCCCAAGCCTCCCCAAAACATCCAAAGCCCCTTTATAAAATTTGGAGAAGGCAAACCACTTTTTACCGAGATCCTTAAGTGATGCGCCAATATGATAAATCTCTTTATCATCCAGCAGCAAAAAACGATCATGGGCATTATTGAAGGTTTTGATCGTTATCGGCGAATATTGTCCATTATGTTTTTTAAGGTCGAGTTTCAGCTTTTTGGTAATCGTTTTTGTGTAGATGGTCGCAGTACAATTGGCGGCTCTTTTACTGAGTAAGGTGAGTACGGTTTCGTCAACATAATTATCAATCAGCACGATTGAGGTTTTGGCACTTTTAATCAGATCGGCAATAAACAGATAAGCATCAAATACCTGCCCGTCAAAAAATATGCCTTGTTTCGGTTTAATATCACCAGCTTCTAACGCCGCGAACACCTTATCCAGTTTGGTGTCGGTGATGTATTGTTTTTGCTCGACATTATCCAATCGTTGAAAAATTGCTGCATTGCCAGTGATGAATTTGCGCATACCGACAAAAGCACCCATAATCTGAATGCTGACTTTAATAGCAGTTTCACTCTTCAATACCGCCGAAAGCATGGAAACACCCTGCTCTGTAAATACATAAGGTAGGGTTCTTCGACCTCCGTGAGAACTTGAGGTCGCAAATTGCGACTTCAAGTTTTGCACATCCTTTAAGGTCACATTTTGTGATTTTAAAGATTCAGCACATGCGGTCGCAAATTGAGACCGCATGTTTTCCCTATCATTTAAGGTCGCATCTTGCGACCTTAAATACTCCCTATGCGCTTCAAACTCATCTTTGGTTAGCTGAAATCTGAAACTTACAGGAAATCGTTCAATATTTCTTTTCACCTGTTCATTGAGACGTTTATTCTCTACCCCATAAAGAGTTGCCAAATCGCTATCCAGCATCACCTGCAAGCCACGAACAGTGAAAATCCGGCTCTGAATCTCATTGTTATCGATGATACTTACGTACTTATTCATCTCTAACCATCCGATTCAATACGACCGCATCCAATACATTTTCACCTTCTTGTTCAGTTTCCTGAAATTCACCATCCCAATATTTGTTTTCTTTTTGCTGTTGGAGTTTGGTTAATTTTGGTGGCTCAATATTTTCATATCCGCTTTCATAACCACTCATAACAATGGGTGTATCTCCCGGAAACACTTTTAATGCTTCAATAAGCTTAGTAACTGTGAATGTGGTGACATATTTACTCATAGTTCAAACCCAATTTTAGCTAATTGCTCTTTCAACTGATCATCCAGCACTTTCTCTTTTTCAATCTGCTGAGCAAGGGTTGTGATTAAATCATTCATCTTGTCTTCAAAGGGTATGCCATCATCCTCTTCATCAGGAATGCCGACATAGCGCCCTGGGGTGAGAACATAACTGTGTTTTTCTATCTCGGATAATTTGGCGGATTTGCAGTAGCCTTTGATATCTTCATACGAGGCAGATATGGAATCTGTGTTAGACCGGGCAGATATGGAATCTGCCCCTACGGTGCGCCATGTGTGGTAGGTTTTTTTGATTTTTTCTATATCTTTTGGGGCAAATTCTCGGTGTACTCGGTCTTTCATAAAACCCATTTCTGACGCATCAATAAATAGGGTTTCACCTTGTCGCACCGTTCTGCCACGGCGCAATATCCAGATAGTTGCCGGGATGCCGGTATTGTAAAAAAGCTGTTTTGGCAAGGCGACAATACAATCGACCAGATCGGCTTTAACAATATTTTGACGTATAACACCTTCACCAGAGGTATTGGAGCTTAAGGAACCATTGGCCAGCACCGTTGCCATAACACCATCGGGGGCAAGGTGGTAGAGCATGTGCTGCATCCAGGCAAAGTTAGCATTGCCCTTGGGTGGCACACCGTATTTCCAGCGGCCATCTTCGGTTAGGATCTCCTGTCCCCATTCGGATTGATTAAACGGCGGGTTGGCAAGAATATAGTCAGCTTTGAGATCGGGATGGGCATCTTTAAGAAAACTGCCTTCGGTATTCCAAGCGACAAACTGTGAATTGATATTACGAATAGCAAGATTCATTCTTGAAAGTTTCCAAGTGGTCTGGTTAGACTCTTGCCCGTAGATGGTGATGTCCTGAATATTACCCTGATGTTCAGCGACAAATTTTTCACTCATGACAAACATGCCGCCACTCCCACAAGCAGGGTCATAAACCCTCCCCTTGTAGGGTTCGATCATCTCTACCATCAATTTTACGATAGATTTAGGGGTGTAAAACTGTCCACCTTTTTTTCCTTCGGCACTGGCAAATTCACCCAAAAAGTATTCATAAACCCGCCCGAGCAGGTCTTTGGAGTGTTCATCTTGGGATTTGAGTTCAATATCGGAGATAACATCGATCAATTGACCTAATGAGGTTTTATCCAAATTAGGTTTGGCATAGACTTTTGGCAGCACATTTTTTAATTCGCTATTCTCCTTTTCGATGACGCTCATCGCCGCATCAATAGCCACTCCTATTTCGGGCAACTTGGCTTTAGCTTGCAGATGGTTCCAACGTGCATCTTTAGGGACAAAAAAGACATTTTCCGCCAGATATTCGTCTCGATCTTCGGGGTCGGAATATTCATCCCGTTCTAATTGGTCGTAAAGTTCCTGAAATGAATCGGAGATATATTTTAGAAAGATCAGACCCAATACGACATTTTTATACTCTGCCGCATCAATATTTTTTCTTAATTTATCGGCGGTATTAAATAGTGATGCTTCAAAGTTACCGTTACCGTTTGCCATTATTTTCCTTCTCGGTTGGTTTGGTTTGTGTAAGTGCTGATAGCGCATTTTTTTTACAATAACATCAAAACTTACGGGCCTCGAAATCGATGCGCGGGTCGACCATTAGGTAGCAGAGATCGCTGATCAGATTGGTTAAAAGACCGATCAGGGTGAAGATATAGAGGGTTCCGAACATCACTGGATAATCGCGGCCGATGGTCGCCTCGAAGCCTAAGAGACCAAGTCCGTCAAGCGAGAAGATAACCTCGATCAGGAGTGAACCGGCAAAAAACATGCTGATGAAAGCGGCGGGAAAACCGGCTATGATAATGAGCATGGCATTGCGGAAAACATGACCATAAAGCACCTGGTTGCGGCTTAGACCTTTAGCTCTGGCGGTAATCACATATTGTTTACCGATCTCATCGAGAAATGAGTTTTTGGTCAGCATCGTTAACGTCGCAAAACCGCCGATCACCATAGCCGTGACCGGCAGGGCGAGATGGTGAAAATAGTCGAGGATTTTACCGCCGATTGAGAGATCGGCAAAATTATTGGAGGTCAAACCACGCAGAGGAAACCAGTCGAGATAGGTGCCACCGGCAAAAATGACAATCAGGATAACCCCAAAAAGAAAGACCGGAATGGCATTGCCGACAATCACCAGCGTACTGCTCCAGATATCGAATCTAGTGCCGTGACGCACCGCCTTGGCGATCCCTAAGGGAATGGAGACGAGATAGATAATCAACGTACTCCAAAAACCTAATGAGATCGAAACCGGCAATTTCTCGATCAGGAGATCGATCACCCGCTTGTCACGGTAAAAACTATCACCGAAATCAAAACTCAGATAATTTAAAATCAGTTTGCCGTAACGTTTATAGAGAGGCTGGTCAAAACCGTAGAGTTTTTCGATCTCGGCCACGAGTTCGGGGTCAAGCCCCTGGGCTCCACGATAACTCCCCTCGCCGCCCGCGCTCCGGCCGACCCGGCCCATTAATTCCGCCCGGTCACTGCCGGCAACCCGCACCGTCGCACTCTCGCCGGTCGACTCCAGACGGGCGATCATCTGCTCTACCGGCCCGCCGGGGGCAGCCTGGATGATAAAAAAATTGATCGTCAAAATTCCCAGCAAAGTCGGAATAATGAGAATAAGTCGGCGTAGGATATAAGATAACATATAAACTACCTAACCCACCAAGTCATCAAACCGAGACCATATTTAGGAACTAATTCAGGCTGGGCCAATTTGTTCCAGTAAGCGATACGAAAGGTGCTGATATGCCAGTGCGGCAGGATATAAAAGCCCCATTGCAGAACCCGGTCGAGGGCTCGTACCCGAGTTGTCAAATTCTGGCGGTCGGTAGCCCGAATAATCTTTTCGACCAGAGCATCAACCACCGGATCCTTGATTCCGGCGAGGTTACGGCTACCGGGGATATCTGCCACACTTGAATGCCAATAGTAACGCTGCTCATTGCCGGGTGAAAGTGACTGACCGTAATTCCAAACCACCATATCGAAATCAAATTCACGAATGCGATTAAGATATTGGGCTGTATCAACAACCCGGACTTCGGTTTCAATACCGAGACGCTCAAGATTTCTTTTGAAAGGCAGAACAATCCGTTCAAAAGCCGGAGCCGTCAAAAGAATTTCAAAGACAAAAGGCTTACCTTTTTTATCGACAAGTTTCTTATTTTTTATGATCCAGCCGGCTTTTTTGAGCAGGGCCGCCGCCCGGCGCAGATTATGGCGAATATTGC
>JAGGWR010000296.1 GCA_021163445.1 Candidatus Tharpella aukensis | reverse complement strand
GCGGCGGCCTGTGAAATGGTTGGCATGACCGGTCATATCGCTATCTTTTTTCGTCAGAACCGGGATCCCGAAAAACGTAAAATATCGATACCCAAGGAGAGAAATTAGAGCATGAGTGTTGAAGCTAATAAGATCATCTACTCGATGATGCGCGTCAGTAAACAGTACGACAACAAACCGGTGCTCAAAGATATCAGCCTCTCCTATTTTTACGGGGCCAAAATCGGGGTTTTAGGCCTTAATGGTTCCGGAAAATCGACTCTTTTGCGAATTTTAGCCGGAGTTGAGACCGAATTTAACGGCGAAACTACAATTGCCCCGGGACTTGAAGTCGGCATGCTCGAACAGGAACCGCAACTCGACAACACTCTGACCGTGCGCCAGATTGTTGAACAGGGGGTTCAAGAAACTGTTGATCTTCTGGATGAATACAATAAAATCAATGAGCAGTTTGCCGAACCGATGTCAGATGACGAAATGGAAAAACTGATTGCCCGGCAAGCTACGGTTCAGGAAAAACTTGATGCCACGGACGCCTGGGATCTTGATGCTCGTCTCGATATGGCGATGGAGGCACTGCGCTGTCCGCCCGCCGACAGCCCGGTCGACATCCTCTCCGGCGGCGAACGCCGCCGGGTCGCCTTGTGCCGTCTTTTGCTCAAAAAACCCGATATTCTTTTACTTGATGAACCCACCAACCATCTTGATGCCGAAACCGTGGCCTGGCTTGAACAACATCTGCAACGCTATGAAGGTACGGTTATCGCAGTTACCCATGACCGCTATTTTCTTGACAATGTCGCGGGCTGGATTCTTGAACTCGACCGCGGCCACGGCATCCCCTGGAAAGGCAACTACTCCTCCTGGCTTGAACAGAAAGAGAAACGTCTCGCCCAGGAAGAGAAAGTGGAATCTAACCGGCGCAAGACCTTGCAGCATGAATTAGAGTGGATTCGCATGACTCCCAAGGCACGCCACAGTAAATCAAAATCTCGCATTAAAGCCTATGAAGAGCTCTTAGGCAGTGAGGGTGAAAAACGGGGTCGCGACCTTGAGATCTATATCCCGGCGGGTCCCCGCCTGGGTAAAGTGGTCATTGAGAGCAGTGACCTGAGTAAAGCTTTTGGTGATAAACTTCTTTTTGAAAATTTAAGTTTCGCCCTGCCGCCAGGCGGCATTGTCGGAATTATCGGCCCCAACGGTGCCGGTAAAACCACCCTTTTCAAACTGATCACCGGCCAGGAAACCCCGGACAGCGGTTCAATTCACTTAGGAGAGAGTGTAAAACTCGCTTTTGTCGACCAGAACCGTGACACGTTAAACCCGGAAGAGACCATCTGGCAAGCGATCTCGGAAGGACAAGAAACCCTGATGCTCGGTAACCGGGAAATAAATTCAAGGGCTTATGTCGGGCGCTTTAATTTCTCCGGCTCCGACCAACAGAAAAAAGTCAGCCTCATATCGGGAGGCCAGAGAAACCGCGTCCATCTTGCCCGCATGCTCAAATCAGGTGCCAATGTCATCCTCCTCGATGAACCGACCAACGATCTTGATGTCAACACCTTAAGAGCTCTGGAAGAGGCGCTGGAAAATTTTGCCGGTTGCGCTGTCATCATCAGCCATGACCGCTGGTTCTTAGATCGGATTGCCACCCATATCCTGGCCTTTGAAGGAGATAGTAAAGTTGTCTGGTTTGATGGCAACTACTCCGAATATGAAGCTGATCGCAAATCCCGTCTTGGAGCCGCCGCCAACCAGCCACAACGGATCAAGTACCGTCATTTGACGAGAAAGTAACGGTTTTAGTAACTACTCAGCTAACCCGTAAATTCTGGGGACACAATCCCGATTTCCTTCGGAGAATCAGGTTATGTCCCCAGAATTCACTGAAACCCATCAAAATTATGTGTTTTTGACTTACGCTGAATAGTTACCAATTTTAAGGAGATATCGTTTTGAAAATTGGTTTTACGGGTACGGAGTTAGCGGAAGGCAAAGTTAAATATAACGATAAATGCCTGATAGCTCTGGAAAAAAAAGATAAACCGAAAAAAGTCACCCCTTTTTTTGCCGAATTCATCAGTGATGAACTGGTTCATGTCGAAGCCATTATCATTCCGGCCGACAACATCCTCGACCTTCTGATCTTTGATCTTGAAAAAATCGAAACCCGACTCTCCCGCACCGAAAATGAAGCGGAAAAAATATTACTGCAAAAGGCTCTGCAAAATCTTGAAGAGGAGATCCCATTATGCGATCAAGGCTTTAACACAGATGAAGCGGCCATAATTTTAAGCGCTGATCCCTACAGCCTCAAACCCGTCATCCAGATCAGCGGCGATGAAGATATTGACGAAATTATCACCAAAGTCCTCGAAAAAACAGACTACATGTTTTTTTATACCACCGGCCCTTCCGAATCACATGCCTGGTTGATAAAAAAAGGCTCCGATATTATTACCTGTGCGGCCAAGATCCATTCCGACCTGGCTCGCGGTTTCATCAAGGGCGACATTGTCAGCTTCAACGATTACCTTGAATGCCACAATTTTAACGAGTGCAAAAGCAAAGGTATCGCCAAGGTCGTAGATCGGGATTATATTGTTGAACCGAATGAGATTATAGAGATACGCTTCAACGTCTGATGGCGTCGTAAAAATAATCTGCGGTAATCCGCGAAATCTGCGGATAAAAGAAAAAAAATCAAAAAAATAGCTTTTATGAGAGAATTCCCTTGCATTATCATTAGAAGTACGTTAGTAACGCCCAATTCGATCCAACATGCTTTGCCAGATGTTGGAAATTAACAACGCCATTATGAATGGCACACTATGCAAGAGGATGTTATGTCAGAGCAAGTTGAAGGTACGGTAAAATGGTTTAATGATGAAAAAGGTTTTGGCTTTATCGAGCAGGAAGGCGGGAGTGACGTTTTTGTTCACTTCAGCGCTATCAATGGCTCAGGCGGGCGCAAAACTCTCCACGAAGGCCAGAAAGTCACGATGGAAGTGACTCAAGGTCAAAAAGGCCCTCAGGCTGAGAATGTTACACCCCTTTAAGTAACAACTAGCGGCACGATAATCTTGTTGTGCCGCTAGATTTTTCCCCTCCGAAATACCTCGCTCTTCCCCCATAGAAAAAATTATAGTTAGAATTTGACCTGAAACCTGGCAATTTCCCTTTATCTACCCCCTGTACAAACTAAGCCATCCCGTTACTTTTTACTAGTTTATCAAGCCTCACTCCGAAAAACTACTTCTGCCGACGATCAAGAATATTAGTTACTCCATGACAACGACAAGCCGTACTGAAAAGTAGAGGGCCCGGACAGCGATCATTAACAAAAGAAATTATCCGTTGCAGGCGCCGCAAAGGAAAACCACCAAGACCGGGGCCGATCTGGGTGCTGGGCAGAATCAGAGATGGCAATTTCACTCCTTGCCCCCCCGGCTGTCGATAATCAAGACGGGCTAGAAGATTGAGCAGAGAAGGATTTCGTTTTTTTCCGGTATGGAAACAGTGGGTTCGGGGCTGGGGACAGTCGGAGGGACAGAGAAAATCGGCTAGACTGCTGTAAACCTCGTCCCGCTCTCCAGTAAAAAGATTGGGTAGCAAAGGCATGGTTGTCCAAGGTAACCGTTGCCGTTGGCTGATCCGGCACAAAACTGCGAAAGCAAGATGGAGTGGTACCGTGGGAATAATCCAGTCATTTCGCAGAGCCTCGGAATCTTCGAACAGGGTAACAAGATAATCAACCGCATCTAAGCTGCTGGTTGAAAAGGCTCTGTTTGCCGAAGCTAAAAATTTTTGCCCGGTAATCAGATTATCCTTATCTGAATCAACCAGCACCAGAGCTTGGGAACCCTTTTTTTGGGCATAATAATCAAGTGCCCGATAACCAAATTTCCCGCATCCGATGATATGTACTCGCTCCATTATCGATCTCGCTCCACAATATAATCGGCCAAGGCCTTAAGACTATCGGCTTTTTCACCTAAAGGCTCCAGCAGAAGAAGCGCCTGCCGATGCAGATCAGCAAGCCGCAAACGGGCTTCTTCAAGGCCAAAGAGGGAGACGAAGGTCAATTTTCCCAGCTCCCGATCAGAACCAATATCTTTACCCAGACTCTCCTCTTCACCAACTTCGTCAAGAATATCATCGGCCACTTGAAAAGCCAGGCCGACAATAGAACCAAATTCAGTTAATCGTGACCGCAAAAAGGGATCACCCTGAGCCAAGTCAACCCCGGCCAACAGAGAACCGGTAATCATCGCCCCGGTTTTGCGGCGATGCAGGGTTTCGAGAAGTTCACTTTGCTGATCAATGTTTGCGTTCGCCTGGTCATTACCCCCCTGGCTCAAAATATCAATCGCCTGCCCGCCGACCATGCCGTCACGCCCGGCCGCCCGGGACAAACCGGAAATCAATTTGACCACAGTTCCAGAATCGGCATCAACCTCTTCTGCAAGCAGGCGAAAAGCTTCAGTCAACAAGGCATCGCCAGCCAAAATTGCCATCGCTTCGCCATAAACTCGATGATTAGTCGGACGTCCCCGGCGCAAATCATCGTCATCCATAGCCGGCAGATCGTCATGAATAAGCGAGTAGGTATGAATCAATTCATAAGCCGCTGCCACCGGCAGGGCTCGCTGCCAATCGTCGGCCAGAAGACGGTAAGCCATTATTGTCAAAACCGGCCGCAGACGTTTACCACCGGCATCAACACTATAGTGCATAGCGTTATCCAAAGGGGCTGCCAGACGGGCACCAATCTGATCAGTAAACCGAAGCTCTTTCAAATAGGCATTGATCACAGGTACATATTCATTCAAACAAGCTGTCAAATACTCGCTCATTCCCTAAACTCCTCAAGCCTGGCACCCTCCTTTTCATCCGCCACCAGGATTTGCACTTTCTCCTCAACTTCACTTAAGCGGAGATGACAAAAACGCATCAGTTTAACCCCCTGTTCAAAAAGTTTTAAAGACTCTTCCAACGAGACCTCTTCACCTTCAAGTTTACCGACAACCTCTTCCAGCCTCTTCATCGAATCTTCAAAACTTGCTTTTGCCATCTTCAGCCCCCAAGCCGGTCTCGCCGGAACCATACAAGTTCACAAAGAAAGATTTACCGCCTGAATCTCTGCGATCTCTGTGTACTCTGTGGTTTAAAAAAGTTTTGTGCATTTTTGAAAAACTATTTACCTTCCCACGGCAGTTCGAGAAGATGCTTACTATCGTCAACAAAGCGGAGCGGGTCGACGAAGACCCCGGCTATCTTGACCCCCCAATGGAGATGAGGGCCGGTCACCCGACCGCTGCTTCCCGCCGTCCCGACAAGCTGACCGGGATTAACGACATCCCCCGGACGACAGGATATTTTATTAAGATGCATATAAAGTGTAAAAATATCGAGACCATGATCGATAATCACCAGATTGCCACTATAATATAGATCTTCCGCCAGCACCACCCGGCCTTTAGCTGCGGCAACTATCGGAACCCCGACCGCCGCTTTATAATCAATCCCGCCATGCGGAGCTTTGGGTTTACCATTGAGCAACCGCCGCCGACCAAAGGGTGAAGTTATGGTCGATGAAAGCGGAGGCTGAACGACTTCTGTAAAAAGGAGAGAGTCCCCGGAAGAGGCGTAGACAATTCGCAGGTTTTTCCGATCTTGTTTGATCTTTTGCAAATTTTCCGGACGCATCGGCGTCGCCATCTCTTTAGATACCGTCAAGCGCTGTTCACCGTAATCATGTGCCAGCACGGTAACCGTTAGAAGCAGCTCATTCTCCCCTTTTAGATTGATTGATAATTGATAACTGCCGGCTTTAGTCCCTAAAGGAACCGCAGCCACGCCGCGCCAACCTTCGGCAACAGACTCCAAAGTAAATTCCCGCTCGATAAAATTCATCTTCAAAGGCTGATCAGTCGAGCCGGTAGCCCCATCCAGAGGCCGCAGAGCAACTACCAGAGCCTGACCGGGCTCCGGGTTTTCCGGAGCATGAAAAATCTCATAACCTGACAATTTAAGCGAAACAAACCCCGCTGATTCAGCCCTCACCGGGCACACTTGAAAAAAAATAGCCAGAAAAATCAGCCCCAGAAAAAACCGTAAATATAATTTTCCATTCATCATTTATTACTCACTTTTTCAACTCGGCACCAAGCCTGCCCCTGATGAAGACGGAGGTGTAATTGATCACCAACTGTAAGGTCTGAACTTTTGCTCACCACCTTATCATTTTCAACTTTTTCAACAACCGTATAGCCGCGAGCTAATACCGCCAGAGGGCTGCTCGCTTTAAGACGATCACTAAGCGCTGTAATTCGCTGTCGATTAGCGGACAAAAGATGTCGCATCGTCTGCCCCAACATCTGCTCTATAAGATCAATTTCGGCAAAAAGTGGCTTAATCCGAAAAAGAGGCGACGTTTGAGCGAGACGATATTCACGAATTTCCAGATTCTGCCGCACCAACCGCAAACGCGAGAGCATCGCGGTTCTGAAGCGGGTTTTAAGTTCAGAAAAGGCCTGGTGTTTGCGTGAAACCGTTTCACCGCCACGTTCCAACGCCAACGCCAACATCTGTAAACGCCGCCGCTCCTGAATTATTCGATAACGCCCGATCTGCGACAATCGCTGATGCAGATGGTGCAGGCGATCAATCATCTCACTATGGTTGGCAATAACAAGCTCAGCTGCCGCCGAGGGGGTTGGAGCTCTGAGATCGGCAACAAAATCGGCAATCGTAAAGTCGATCTCATGCCCCACTGCACTGATCAAAGGAATCGTACAAGCCGCAATCGCCCGAGCCACCTGTTCATCATTAAAAGCTTGCAGGTCTTCATAGGAGCCCCCGCCCCGAGTCAGAATCACGGTATCGATCTGCTTTTGCCGAAAACTATTGACCAGTTTCAGAGCGGCAACAATCTCACCAGCCGCCCGTTCACCCTGAACCATCACCGGAACAATAATAATTTCGACCCCGGCAAAACGCCGCCTTATAACCTGAAGAATATCGTGAACCGCAGCTCCGGTAGCCGAGGTTATCAAGGCCAGGGTTCGGGGCAGCAGAGGGATCTTTTTTTTACGTTCCGGCTTAAACAAGCCTTCCCGTTCAAGCCGATTTTTAAGTTCCGTAAAGGCCCGCCACAACCCGCCAAGGCCCTGAAGCTCAAGAGTGGTGACAATAACCTGATATTCCCCACGGGGTTCATAGAGACTAATGCGCCCGCTGCACAGTACCCGGTCACCTTCTTGCGGCTGATATTGCAAACCCAGTCGTTGACGACGAAAAAGCACCGCTTTCAACTGGGAACGCTCATCTTTAAGCGTAAAATAGCTGTGCCCGGAAGCCGGAGTTCTGAGCGTCGAGATTTCACCTTCGACCCAGACCGGAGTAAAGTTATCCTCCAAGATCAGACGGATATCACCGTTTAGTTGGGATACACTGTAAATATGCCGGCCTTCATCTTGATTATCATCAAGACCAGCATCCTCAAGCCAGAACTCATCCGGTAAATTTAATGAAGTCATTTTTACTTAGCCATCCCATGACTTTTACGAGTTCATCATATAACCTGGTACAAAAAAAATCCAGCTATTGATCAATAGTACTGATGTAGTCCATCCCTATTCAGGAGTCAAGTCAGCTTTTTAGACGCAACAATCAAACTTTTTTATATTTTTTGAATAAGACTCTTTTTTTTTCTAAAAAGGCCCGGAACCATTTATTTTTCTTGAATTTTCTCTCTTTCCCTGTTAAAGTAAATGTTTTCAAATAGATTAAATTTTCTTAACCGGAAAAAAGCTGTTTGTTTTCTTTAATCATACCCATTTATATTATAGAGAGAGTTTTAATAGATGTTCAGTTCATTTTTTGGTCTATTCTCCAGAGATTTGGCAATTGACCTTGGTACAGCCAACACCCTGGTTTACGTTGAAGGAAAAGGGATTGTTATCAATGAGCCTTCGGTCGTAGCCGTCCAGAGCAACGCGAACGGAACTAAAAAAGTTCTGGCCGTCGGGACTGAAGCCAAACTCATGCTCGGGCGGACGCCGGGCAATATTGTTGCTATTCGCCCGATGAAAGATGGTGTCATTGCTGATTTTGAAGTCACTGAAGCGATGTTGCGTCACTTTATCACTAAAGTTCATAAACGTAAAAAGTGGGTGCGCCCACGAACCGTTATCTGTGTTCCCTCCGGCATCACTCCGGTTGAACGGCGGGCCGTTAAGGAGTCAGCCGAATCAGCCGGTGCCCGGGAAGTTTATCTAATTGAAGAACCGATGGCGGCTGGCATTGGTGCGGGCTTGCCGATCACCGAACCGACCGGCAATATGGTGGTTGATATTGGCGGAGGGACGACTGAGGTCGCGGTTATCTCTTTGGCTGGCATCGTCTTTTCCCGTTCCGTCCGGGTTGGGGGCGACAAAATCGACGAGGCCATCATTCAATACATTCGCCGTAAATACAATATGCTGATCGGTGAGCGCATGGCCGAACAGATAAAGATCGAAATTGGTGCCGCAGCCCCATTGGATGAATCCGAAACAATGTCCATCAAAGGCCGGGATACGGTCGCTGGTGTTCCCCAGGTCTTAGAGATAAATTCTGAAGAGATCCGCGAGGCTCTGACCGAACCGGTAAACGCTATTCTTGACGCAGTTCGGGTTGCCCTTGAACGAACCCCGCCTGAACTGGCTGCTGACATTGTTGATAAAGGTATCATGCTTACCGGCGGCGGCGCCTTATTGCGTAACCTCGACACCTTGATGCGCCACGAAACCGGTTTACCGATAACCGTAGTTGAAGACCCGCTGACCTGTGTTGTTCGTGGCTCCGGCATGGTTTTGGGTAATTTAAAGCTATTACGAGACGTCACCGAAAGCGACTAGGAAACTGTCCACGAGGAAATCAAAATGACCTCTTTCAGCCGTCGACTGCCATGGCTGTTCAGCTTGGCGCTGGTTTTCACCTTTCTTACCCTCTGTGTAAGTTTTGGCCTGCAAAAAGGTGGCAACCTGCTCAGCATAGCTGAACAGGCAGCCCTGACCATGACCTACCCGGTTCAAAAAGGCATTGATCTGGCCTTTGTCACAACCAGCAAATTCTTCGACAACTACATCAACCTGATCGGCGTAAAAGAAAAAAATGAGCAGCTAAAGAAAGACCTTGACCTTATGAAAAATCGTCTGGCCCTGCTTGAAGAGGATGGACTTGAAAATCTGCGCCTGCACAAACTCCTTAAGTTTAAGGGAGAACACGACATTCTGGCCCAAGGCATTGCCGCTCATGTTATAGGACATCAAACCGACACTCTCTCGCATATCCTGATCATCGATTGCGGATCCAACCAGAACCTCAAGGTTAACAATCCTGTTTTCACCCCCGGCGGTGTAATCGGCCGGATTATTGCCTGCGGAACCCAATCGGCCAAAGTCCTCTTACTAGTTGATCAAAACAGCGCCTGCGACGTCATTATCCAAAGAAATCGCATTCGCGGAACCCTGCAAGGCACCGGCGGTAACTACTGCCGCCTGGCCTACCTACAGCGTACCGCCGATGTTAAAGTTGGCGACCGGCTGATCACCTCCGGTTTTGATAACATCTTCCCCAAAGGCATCACTGTCGGCACGGTCGTCGCGGCGACAAAAGATGACAATGGACTGAGCCAGCAAATTGATGTAAAACTTACATTTGATCTTAATACAATCGAGGAAGTTTTAGTTACCCCCTCAAATTAAATATGAATACCTTAACTCTTTTTTCACCACTTTTTTTTACTTTGGCGGCTTTCATCCTAACCGCTGTCGAATCAAGTTTTTTCCCAAATCTTGGTGTACCTGCTACATTTACACCTGATCTCAACCTGGTTCTCATTATTTTTCTAACTTCATGCCCGCCTGGAATCCGCTGTTTACTGTCCGCGATCGGCATCTCTATAACCACATCTCTATTCAGCAGTGCCCCCGGCATAATACAGCCGATTGGTCACCTTTTCATCTTCTTTATCGGCTGCCGCATCAACCAAACCATCTTCATGAACCATATCTTCCCGCAAGCGGTTTTTGCCGGAATCGGCAAATTTTTTCTGACTCTTTTTTTAAGCTTCGCAACAGGCTCTATTCTACCATTTTCCAACATCATCTTCAGAGCGTTTGGCGGAACCATCACCACAGCCCTGTTTGCGTTCCCTATCTTGCTGTACCTGAACACCCTGCAAGAACGCTTCATACCCGCTAACCCCAACAGCATCTCCTCCTAAAAGGCTAAGCCAAGACAACCCCCTTTTATGGCTAATATTGATAGCAACAAAAAAAGCAAACGGGATCAAATAGTTGCCAATGGCCGCTTGATCATGATTGTCATGGCTATAATAGTCGCCGGCATCACCATGCGCCTCTGGTATCTGCAGATAGCTCAGGGAGAATATTATAATCAAAAATCAAAAGATAACCGTATCAGAACCAGGCGAATTCGGGCCTTAAGAGGTATTATCACCGATCGCACGGGAAAAATTTTAGCTGACAACTCTCTCGCTTTCAACCTCCAGATGGTTCCAGAAAATATTGATCAGATAGAAGAGGTTGCCGATCTTCTAGCGGGCCAGATCAATGATCTTGAAGCTGTCACAATTGTGCACCTCTACCAAAAAACATCATCCAGTACCCGTCATCAACCAATCACATTAAAGAAAAATCTCAGCCCGAATGAACTGGCCCGAGTCGAAGCCCGCAAATTCGAACTACCCGGTATTTTCATTGAAACGGAACCCATTCGAGAATATCCATACGATGAGATCGCCTCACATATCATCGGCTACCTCGGTTTTATCAATGATCGTGAACTTGAACTACCAGCATACAAAAGTTATGCCCGAGACGACCTGGTTGGACGCACCGGCATCGAAGCCCGTTACCAGGAACATTTACGCGGACTCGATGGCCAGCGCCAGGTCGTGGTCAATGCGCGCGGCAGAGAGCTTTCCAGCTTCACGGTACAAGCGGCTCAATCCGGAAAAGATCTTGCATTGACCATTGATGTTGATCTCCAACAACATGCTTTTGAACTGATGGGTACTGAAGTCGGCAGCCTGGTCGCCATTGATCCGAAAAATGGTGAAATTCTGGCTCTGGTCAGCACTCCGTCATTCTCCAACAACCTTTTTTCAACCCGTATTTCGGCTAAAGATTGGCAAAAAATCAACGGAGACCCCCTACACCCACTGCAAAACCGGCCAATCCAGGGTTGCTACCCTCCCGGGTCTATCATCAAACCATTAATTGCGGCTGTTGCCCTGACCAACCAGGCTATTACTCCGCAAACATCTTTTACTTGCAATGGTGGTATGAATTTAGGAAAGACCCGTTTTCGCTGTTGGAACCGGTATGGTCATGGTAAAGTTGACCTTTGTCGTTCGCTCAAAGAGTCTTGTGATGTCTATTATTACAATCTGGCTACCAAGATTCCCATCGACAGCATCGCCGCTTACGGAGCCCGATTCGGCCTCGGCCGAATCAGCGGCATCGAACTTCCGGGTGAAAAAAGAGGTCTTTTGCCAAGTTCATCATGGAAGTTGAAAAATGTCCATGATCAATGGTATACAGGTGATACTATTTCTGTTTGCATCGGCCAGGGTTACTTAACGACGACACCGTTACAGATTGCCGCCATGTATACGGTTTTTGCAAATGGTGGGACTTACTATCCGCCACACCTGGTTAAACGATATAATCCCAGTAACCGTCTTGATATCTCCACAAAATTCAACGGCACGCGGATTGAAATCAGTGACTACCATATGCAAGTCATACGTAAAGCTCTCTGGCAAGTGGTCAACGATAAACGAGGAACTGCCTTTAAATCACGGATTACAACTAAAGGTTGGGAGATGGCCGGCAAAACCGGCACCGCCCAGGTTGTTAGACAGACGCTTGAGGATTTGAAAGGCCCCAAAGAAACCCCCTGGCGCTTTCGTGATCACGCCTGGTTTGCCGCCTTTGCCCCTTACAATGATCCTAAAATTGCGATAGCGGTTCTGGTTGAACATGGTGGACATGGAGGCTCAACCGCCGCCCCCATCGCCCGCCAGACAATCGAATTTTATCTCGACAAACTAAAATAAGATACACTCCTAAAAAGTCACGAGATGGCTAAGTAAGAATTACAATTATTATGGATCTCTCTAAAAGAACTAAACACCGGCCGCATCAGATCGATCCCCGTGCGGACGCATTTGCTCCCTGGCCGAAAAATTACCTGACGGAGCAGCCTCTTGATCGTAATCGTCTCTATGATTTCGATTATCTGACTTTAGGGTTGACCTTTATACTCGTTTTTTTGGGAATCCTCACAATCTACAGCGCCACCTACAACCCTGAAGCCGGCAGTTGGCTGACCGGCTACTGCCGCAAGCAATGTATTTGGTTCGGAATTTCCTTAGTCGTCGGCAGCGGCCTGTTTATTTTTCACTATAACTTCCTTTACCAACTTTCTTACCCGCTCTACGGAGTGGGCCTAATACTGCTTCTAGCTGTAGAAGTGGCCGGCAGCCAGCACATGGGAGCTACACGCTGGCTCTCAATCGGCGGCATAAACGTACAACCCTCGGAATTTGCTAAACTTTCTGTCATCCTCGCTCTGGCTCGCTATCTCAGTAATCGAAGTCTGCCTCCACCTTACAACCTGAAAGAGTTATTGATGCCGATAATTATTGTCGCCCTACCCACTATTCTGATCCTGAAACAACCCGATCTGGGCACCGCCATGCTCATCATTCTAATCTCAGGAGTCATTATTTTCATTGCCGGCATCACCAGAGGAACAATCGTCACAATCTCGATCAGCGCTCTGACCACGGCTTTTGTCGGTTGGCATTTTCTGCATGACTATCAACGTCAGCGGATTTTGACCTTTATCAACCCGGAAAATGATCCGTTAGGCTCAGGTTACCATATCGCTCAATCAAAAATTGCCATCGGGGCCGGTAAACTGTTCGGCAAAGGTTTTCTTAAAGGAACCCAGAACTCCCTGCATTTCCTGCCCGAACAACATACCGATTTTATTTTTGCAGCGTATGCTGAACAATGGGGGTTTTTAGGGACTATAATCCTGCTGGCTCTCTATTTTGCGTTTCTTTTCCGGGCTTTAAATATCGCCATGGAAGCACGAGACAGCTTCGGCAGCTATCTGGCAACCGGAATTGCAGCCATCTTTTTCTGGCAGGTCACGATTAATATCGGCATGGTTTCAGGCCTCATGCCGGTAGTCGGCATCCCCCTGCCTCTTTTTAGTTATGGCGGCACCTCAATGCTGACCTCAGTGATTTTAATCAGCATCCTTTTAAACATTCATTACCGTAGAAAAGCATAACCATTATGGC
>JAGGWR010000139.1 GCA_021163445.1 Candidatus Tharpella aukensis | reverse complement strand
CAGAGGTCGCAAACTCCTCTATCCGAGAGATTTCGGCACAATTACCGCCGGCAGCGCTAACACCACCCATGTCGGGGTTAATTACAACTCCCTGCGGATTCAGGGTTATAACTACGGCGCTCACGGCCTGGCTCAGGGACTGACCAATGACCCTGATGACTGCATCTTTCCAAATGTTAATATCGAGACCGAATTCGGTCAGGAGATGAAAACCAAATGCCGGATTCCACTGCTCTCCGGCGCCCTCGGTTCAACCTTCATCGCCGCCAAATATTGGGAATCATTTGCCGTCGGCGCCGCTCTGGTCGGCTTTCCGATTGTAGTTGGCGAAAACGTTGTCGGAGTAGACAAAGAATCAGTACTTAAAGATGGTAAAATCGTCAACGCTCCCGAGCTTAACCGCCGCGTCGACACTTTCTTACGCTACTACGACGGTTACGGTGCGATTATCGTCCAGATGAACGTCGAAGATACGCGTAACGGCGTAGCTGAATATATCGTGAATAAATACGGCGGCGAAAAAGTTATCATCGAACTTAAATGGGGTCAGGGAGCCAAGGATATTGGTGGTGAAATCCAGGTCACCAGTATTGAATATGCCCAGTTCCTTAAAGGTCGCGGCTACATCGTCGATCCCGATCCGACGCTGCCGGAAGTTCAGGAAGCGTTCAAACATGGCGCCATTCGCTCCTTCGCCCGTCACAGCCGTTTAGGCTACACCAATCTTAATGGGGTTGATGAGGTCAAGGAAGATTTCATGAACTCAGTCGACTATCTGCGTGGTTTGGGTTACAAACGAATCACGTTGAAAACCGGCTCCTACGGCATGGAAGCACTGGCTATGGCAATCAAGTTTGCGACCGAAGCTAAACTTGACCTGTTGACCATCGACGGTTCCGGCGGCGGCACCGGCATGAGTCCCTGGAACATGATGGAAACTTGGGGTGTACCTTCAATTCACCTACATTCCAAAGCCTATGAATATGCCAGTATTTTGGCCAACCAGGGCTCTAAGGTTGTCGACCTCTGCTTAGGCGGCGGTTTCTCTCGCGAAGACCATATCTTCAAAACCCTCTCTTTAGGAGCTCCGTTCACCAAGTTGGCCCTGATGGGTCGGGCCGTAATGATCCCCGGCTACCTCGGCGCTAACATTGAAGGCGTGATCAAACCGGATGAGCGCCAACGCTTAAGCGGCAACTGGGAGACTCTACCGGCAAATGTTGCTCAATACGGACGTTCCGCTGATGAAATTTTTGCCAGCTACTACGATGTTGTGAAAAAAGTCGGAGCCGATGAGATGAAAAATATCCCCTACGGCGCCATCGCCATGTTCACCATGGCTGACAAATTGGCCGCTGGCCTCCAGCAGCTGCTTGCCGGTGCCCGGAAATTCAACGTTAGTGATATCACGCGGGATGAACTCTTCTCCGGTAACCGGGAGACCGAAACCGTAACCGGCGTCCCCTTTCTGACCGACGTTCTTGATGATTCCGCCAAACGGATTTTGAAAGGTTAAAAAACTCTTTTCGTTATTTAATAAAAGAGTTTAGCAAGAACAATTAAGTGGGGCAGGAATCAAAACGATTCCTGCCCCACTTTTTTATCAGAAGCTCACCGAATTATTTCCCTCCATTTTTTTTGCGGCTTGACATCTTAACATTTTCTATATATTCACCACGAAGAGCGCGAAAAAAACCCTTCGTGAGCTTCGTGTCTTCGTGGTGAAATAAAAACTTTTGACCATTTTGCATAAAACTTCATTAGATAATAAACTATCCCCTAAAAAATATGCATTCATTTTTCAAATTCATCTCGACTATTTTACGTTACCTCTGGCGCATCTTAAGCTTTAGCCGAGCGGTTGTCGCCAATCTGCTTTTCATCCTCTTGATTGCTATCATTGCCGCAAGTTGGCGGGGGCATGAGGTTGAAAAGTTGCCCTCCCGGGCTGCCATCCAGCTTAAGCCTGCGGGGACAATCAGCGAAGCGGCGCCGCTGACCGATCCTTGGCGCAAGCTCCTGCGTCAAGAGCTTGAAGAGTTACAAGAGAGTTCGCTTCAGGATATTATTGATGTCATCGAAACTGCGACCGACGACCCTCGCATCCCTTTGCTGGTTCTTGATACAAGCCGGATAGAGCGAATCAGCTTAAGCCAAATCATGACTATCGGCAAAGCCCTGGAGCAATTTAAAGCCAACGGGAAAAAAGTTATTGCGACCGGCGACCATTTCTCGCAAAGCCACTATCTCCTAGCCAGTTTTGCCGATGAAATCATTCTCAACCCGATTGGCGGGGTCGAGCTCAAAGGCTTCGCCCGGCATCGGCTTTATGGCCGTCAGGCTCTGGAAAAACTAAAAATAAACTTCCATCTCTTTCGCGCCGGAAACTACAAATCAGCTTTAGAACCCTTCATTCGCGACGACATGTCGGACGCCGCCCGCGTTGCCAATCAGGGCTGGATTGACGATCTTTGGCAAACCGCCAGTGAGCAAATCTTATCAGGACGCCACCAGTTAAGTTCAACCGAACTTAACGACTACATCAATAACTACGACGAGCACCTGGCCCAACATCAGGGCAATGCTGCTAATGCGGCGCTGGCCGCAGGTCTCGTCGACCGCTTGCTCTCACGTCCCCAATGGCGCCGCTACCTGGCAAGCCTGGTTGGCAGTGATGAAAAAGATGCCGAAGATTTCAAACAGATTGACTGGAATGACTATGCTCAGCAAATCAAAAAATCTTATTTAAGCGCTCAAACCTTTGCAAAAATCGCCTTGATTGTCGCCTGCGGAGACATCCTGCCGGGCCGCCAGCCGGAACATCGAATCGGGGCCGAAACTTTGAGCCAATTATTGCGCAAGGCGCGCCGTGATTCAAGCATCAAAGCGGTGGTTCTGCGCCTTGACAGTGGCGGCGGCAGCATGGTCGCCTCGGAAATTATCCGCCAGGAGATATTGCAGCTCAAAGAGAGCGGCAAACCGGTAATTATCTCAATGGGCCGCCTGGCCGCTTCCGGAGCTTATTGGATCTCAGCCGACGCCGATGAAATCTGGGCCGAACCCACCACTCTAACCGGCTCCATCGGCGTCTTCGGAGCTTGGCCGACGTTTGAAAAAAGTCTTGATGCAATTGGCATTCACAGTGACGGAATCGGCACCACTTCCTGGGCTGGCAGCCGCAACCCGACCCGGCCGCTGCTTCCGGCTCAGGCCCGCGCCATCCAACTCGGTGTCAATCAGGGCTACCAACGTTTTCTTGAGATTATTGCCGGAGGCCGTCGCTTAAGCTTGGCTGAAGTTGAAATTGTTGCCGAAGGCCGAGTCTGGAGTGGCCGTCAAGCCAAAGAACTCGGCCTGGTCGATCATCTCGGCAATCTCGCCGACGCAGTTACGGCGGCAGCGGCCAGAGTCGGCCTGACCTCTGCCGACACGGTCTACCTGCAAAGCGAAAAAAGTGCTGTAGATCTTATCGGCGAACTCCTGAGCAGCCAACAACATACACTTATTTCGTTACTGCCGGAGAGCTACCACATCCTCGCCAACAATCTACATATTCCAGAAACAAGCTTACTTCATCTCGAAGACCCGCAGAATATCTACGTCCACAGCCTGCTCGGTGATTTGCAACAGTAATAAGAATGATGAACTTCAAAACTGACCTGTGCAAGCCATGGCGATCAAGTGATTCATAAATGTATCATTACCTTTAAACAGTTCTACAAAGATGTATCACACTGCATAAGTTACTGAGAATGTAGAACTTTTCCTGGTCAAAAAAATCAGAGGGAGGCAATAAGTCCTCTTGCTTGCGCAAAAAACGGCACAATATTGTGCCGTTTTTGCGTGAAGAAGCTTGCTTTGTTTGTTATTATAAATCAGTCCAAACTAACTATAGCATCAAAAAAAGTTTTTTTTATAAGATTTTTCGGGGCTGGCACGCCCTCTGCTATATACTCCCGCAACCTGAACAAATTATTGGAGAGTGTTATGGAAAACAGAGGGACAATATTTACGAAGTATCTTCGAGATCCGCTGACAATTTGCCGGGTGCTAGTTTTAATCCTACTGTCGAGCGGAACCCTTCTGGCCGCCGAGGAAACCGTGGCAATTGACACAGGTACCACGGCCTGGATGTTGACCTCGACGGCTCTGGTTTTGTTGATGGTTCCGGGACTGGCGATGTTTTATGGCGGTTTGGTACGAACCAAAAATGTGTTGGGAACGATGATGCACAGTTTTGCTGCGATGGGAATTATCGGAGTGTTATGGGTGGTTCTCGGTTACTCAATGTCATTTGGTAAAGGGGTATTGGGGGGCTGGTGCGGCTGGAATCCCGACTACTTTCTTTTACGGGGTATTGATGATGTGATCATGGAGTGCGGCGTGCCGGAGTATGTTTTTGCGATGTTTCAAGGGAAATTTGCGATCATTACGCCAGCTTTGATTGCCGGTGCTTTTGCCGAACGAGTTAGTTTTCGGGGTTATTGTCTCTATATTGTGCTCTGGAGTATCTTGATCTACAATCCGCTTTGTCATTGGGTCTGGGCCTCGGATGGCTGGATTTTTAATCTTGGAGCTGACGGCGCGATCGATTTTGCCGGGGGTACGGTTGTCCATATCTCCGCCGGGGTCAGCGGCCTGGTTGCCGCTTTTTATTTAGGTTGTCGGCGCGGCTATCCGAGTACGGCGATGCACCCCAATAATTTGGTTATGACTTTAATGGGGGCTGGTCTTTTATGGGTCGGATGGTTTGGTTTTAATGCCGGAAGTGCGGTCTCCAGTGGTCTGGATACGGCTCGGGCTCTAACCGTGACTCAGGTGGCGGCGGCGGCCGGGGCTACCGCATGGCTGATTATTGAGGCGGTTCATCTGGGAAAAGCGACCACTTTGGGGCTTGTCAGTGGCATCTTGGCCGGTCTTGTCGTAATCACTCCGGCGGCCGGTGTGGTTAAACCAGCGGGGGCCATTGTTCTCGGTATGAGTGCATCATTAGTTTGTTATCTTGGTCTTTTTCTCAAAGAGAAAATGGGTTACGATGACAGCCTTGACGCTTTTGGTATTCATGGCGTCGCCGGAATCTTCGGGGCGTTGGCACTGGTCTTTTTTATTCGTGAAAGTTGGATGCAGGAGGCGGCAGCCGGATTTGGTGGTAGCTGGAGTGTTGCTCAGCAGTTGCTGGTACAGTTTCAGGCTGTGGCCGCAACCATTCTTTATAGCGTAGTCGTTAGTGGTATCCTGATTGTCGTGGTCGAGAAAACCGTGGGTTTCCGTTTGTCGGAAAATGCTGAAAAGTCGGGAATGGATCATACTCTGCATGGTGAACATGGTTATGGACTGATAAATCTAAATTAAGGGGAAACCGTTATGCAACTTGTTACGGCGATAATCCAGCCGGATAAGCTGGATGAAGTAAGGGAAGAGTTGGTTGTGGCCGGCATCACCCGGATTACGACCAGCCGGGTGACCGGACATGGTCAACATCAAGATCAACACGATAGTGAACGTCTCTATCGGGGACAGAAAGTGATGCCTAATTTGTTGCCTAAAGTGAGGATTGACATTGCTTGTAACGATAAGTTTGTCGATATCGCGATAGAAGCGATTTTACGTTCGGCCAAACATGGTGATGGCCGCATCGGCGATGGTAAAATATTTGTCACCGAATTGAAGCGTTGCATCCGGATCCGGACGGATGAGAGTGGTAGTCAGGCAATTTAAGAAAGATATTTTTTATAAACAAAATAAAACTTTTAGCCTAAGGAGACATTTCTTTTCATGAATAAAGCAAAACTATTTTTGAAACTATTTTTGACTCTGGCAATTCTTTTTTTATTTGCCGGGGTTGCTTGTGCCGTTGAATTAGATCAAGTTGTTGATGTGCAAAAATACAATCGTGCCATCCACATAATGGCAATGCTGTTAGCTGGTTTTGGTTTTTTAATGGTATTTGTAAAAAAATATGGGCGATCGGCCGTAACCGCCACCTATCTTTTGGTCAGTATTGCGATTCCTCTCTATATTTTAAAGGATAGTTTTGGCATCCTGGGTGGTTCAGGTTCAGAAATTGACAGCCTTATTCTTGCTGAGTTTGCTGCGGCAAGCCTGCTTATCTGTGCCGGGGCTCCTCTCGGCAGGTTGAAAATGGGTCAGTATATTTTTCTCGGTTTACTCTTTATACCCTGCTATGCATTTAACGAATGGCTTCTTCTTGGAAACGGTTTCGGGCTAATACCTTCCGGTGCATTTATTG
>JAGGWR010000225.1 GCA_021163445.1 Candidatus Tharpella aukensis | reverse complement strand
TAGCCGATTTTAAAGATTCTTCACTCTCCAGCAAAGCTTGTTCCGGCATTTTTAATTCGTTGTAAGCCAGAGCCAGGTTGTAATGGAATTTATCAGTGTCAGTGTCGGCATTATCTTTACCTTCACTGATGCTTGATTTCAGGGCTTGGAAAATATCTTCAACCCCGTGTTCGTGGAAATCTTCTTCGGTATTATCAGATCCTGTATCGTTAGCTGAGTAATCTTCAATTTCCTCGATTTCATCTCCAAGTTCAGTTCCTAAATCGAAGAAGAAATTTGCGTCATCACTCTCTTCAGAAGGTTGAGGGGGTGGAGGTGAAGATTTTTTGTGAGTAACAATTAAATCAGAATATATACTCTTGGCATTTTCCTGATGATCCGGGAAGCGTTGTTCCAGTAATAATCTGTAGGGTTCTTTATCCGGGGCTATTTCAATGATGGTTTCAAGAGTGCGTAAGGCTTTGTCATTAAGAGCATTCTCAAAGTAATAGTCAAACGCTTTGTGAAAATAGGAGGTTGCATCGGCAAAAAATTTCTTTTGTCGATAAATGCGCCCCAGCTCAAGATTAGCTTCAAGGTGTTGGGGGTCTTCGTTGAGAATCTTTTTATAGGTGGCGACAGCTAATGGTGTAAAATCGTGTTCCAGGTAGAGGTGGGCGCTTTTGCAATATTCATCCAGCGCCTTTTCCCGTTTACCGAGAGCCAGATAAGTGTCTGCCAGTTTCAATCGCAGACGGAAATTATTAGGAGTTAGTTTGAGTTGTTCCTCAAGCGAGCTGATAACCTTATCGGAAATCTCACCCGTCGTACCTTTCTGACGAGTTATGGCCTTTTTAAATCTGGAGAAAAAACTTGATTTTTTAGTCAATTTTATTAACGCTAATAGTTGTTGTTGTAAAAATGTTCGTTCTAAATTAGATTAGAACCCTCTTATTATAACCCTTTTATTTTATCATAAAAATCTAATTAATTGAATGACTTAATATAATTTTTGACATTTGTCAATTGTTTTGCTAATGCTAATGTCTAAGTGAAACTTCAGTCCTTCTTTTTTTAGGTACTTGACCTGCTTTGAGTATGGTTTCCAGCCTGAAAAAAATACGATTTTTTGCACTTCGTTGGCACTGCTTGCCGGGCGTATAGATAAGTTTCACTTGCCTATTAATATTCCCCTGAGTTATGACTAGTGCATCAAGGCTGGTTGACAATTTGGTTTGTCACTGGATGTAGTTTGCTGTTCTTATCGGTTTATAGCTGTTTATGTCAATAGAAATACTTAAAGTTCCGGCTTTGCAAACTGGTGACCTCTTGGGGGTATTTGCTCCCGCTAGTCCCGTGCGCCTGGAATATGTTCGAAAAGGTCAGGAATATCTCGCATTGTCCGGTTTTCAGAGCCGGGAATCGAGATCACTTTTAAATCGTACATATCACGTCGCCGGCGATACCCAAACCCGTCTTGCCGATTTTGAAGAACTTTTGCTTGATCCGGCTGTCAAAGGGCTGATTGCAGCTCGGGGAGGTTATGGAACCTTACCGCTTTTGCCATTTCTTGATTTTGCCCTGATAGCTCAACAGCCCAAAATAATTCTCGGGTTTAGTGATCTCACCGCTCTTCAGCTGGGGCTTTGGCAGCGGCTTAAACTGGTGACTTTCTCCGGGCCGATGTTGGCGGTTGAGATGGCACGTCCCGGGATGATCAACAGTGCTTTGCTGTGGGGCCTTTTGACCGGTGCGAATGCTGCGGAAATTAAATTGTTGCTGTCAACCTATTTAGCCTCTGAAAAACTTGAGTATTTGCGCCCCGAAACATTTTCCGGTCGACTTCTGGGCGGTACACTGACTTTGTTGGCGAGTTTGGCTGGTACACCATATATGCCGGATTTTACTGGAAAAATTATTATTATTGAGGATCGTGGAGAGCCTTTGTACCGGATTGACCGGGCTTTAACTCAACTCCGTTTGGCTGGGGTTTTTAAAGCTCCGGCGGCAGTTGTTTGTGGTGATTTTGCCTTGCCCAATAAAGATGAAGAGCCACTTTTATCCGGTTTTTTTAAAGATTTTTTTGCTTTTGATGAGTTTCCTGTGTTGACAAATTTTTCCTACGGGCACTGCCCGCAAAGCTTTATATTTCCGCAAGGGGGATTGATGGAGTTTAATTGCCGGGCCAAAACTATAACCCTTCTCGAGAGCGTGGTGATAAAAAATGGCGGTTGATTATGAGGTGATCTGTCGTCAAGGAGATCTTGGCTCTTTGCTTGCGGCCGCCTTTCTCGCAAAAGAGAAATGCCGTATTATGTTGTTGCCGCCTTTGTCTGGAAAAGCCCCGGAACCAAATTTTCTAATCCCTGTAGTTCGTGGTTATCCGGCCCGGTTGCTGGCAACTTTAATAGAACTGAAAAGTCCTCCAACCGGTTTTTTTTCTTGGCAGAGTGATTCTGAAATCAGCTCGTGGCCGGGTTTAGTTCCAACTCTTGCCCCGGAAAAATGGCTTGAGTTGGAAGAGATATGGCGTCAGATAGACATTTGTATGTTGCAGGGGTTGGAAATGCCGACTTCGTCTCCAGGCGGAATTTGGCGGATGCTGGTATTGCTTGTGCGTAATCAGCTTTTGCGTGAATCTCGACATCGTAGTTTGGTGAGTTGGTTTGAAGAGACGGGTATCCCGCTCAGAGAGCAGCCTTTATGGCGTTCGTTGGTACCTTTAATCTCTTTAGGTCGTTTTGCCGATCCGCCGCTTTTGTCTCTTGCCTTTGGCCTGCAGATTCTTCTGGCTCCAGATGCCTGGATTGAGATTGGCGAACTTAAAACCCAGCTCCTTAATTATTTGCTTTCACAAGGGGCCCATCAGGTAGATGATGAATGGTCGCCGGTTTTTGACGGCAAGTGGTATATCGGGGTTGGCAATGATGGGAAGGTGATTCGTCGGTCAACCGTATTTTTGGCCGATTCTGATCCCCACTCTTTACAAAAAGAGGTTCCGCCAGGGCTCCAACGCCGGGATTTCAAACGTCAGTTTCAACTTGATGATCCGGGTTATATTCAGATTCCGATAGAATCTGAGGCCGTTTCGACTAAGACTCAACTCT
>JAGGWR010000221.1 GCA_021163445.1 Candidatus Tharpella aukensis | reverse complement strand
GTTTTGAGAATCTGATTGGTGGGAGCCCGAAGTTTCAAAAAGTCCTGGAGGTTATCCGTGCGGTAGCTCCTACTAATAGCACTGTTCTATTGATGGGGGAGACCGGGACCGGGAAGGAACTGGTGGCCAAGGCGATTCATAAAAACAGTATGCGCTGTAATAAGCCCTTTGTTGCAGTCGATTGCACATCTCTGGTCGAGAATCTTTTGGAAAGTGAGCTCTTTGGCCATGTCAAAGGCTCTTTTACCGGGGCCGTACAAACCAAAATGGGCCTGTTCAAGGTTGCTGACGGAGGAACTCTTTTTCTGGATGAAATTTCTAATATCAGTCTCGCTACCCAAGGCAAATTATTGCGAGTTCTTCAGGAGTTTAAAATAACTCCTATCGGAGGAACCAAACCCATTCCTGTTGACATTCGTCTTATAACTGCTACCAATAGAGATCTGAATGATATGGTCAAAGAGGGGCTTTTTCGTCAGGATCTCTTCTTCAGGTTGAATATCATTCCGGTTAACCTGCCTCCTTTGAGTGAGCGAGAAGGGGATCTTCCTCTTTTTATCAGTCATTTCCTGAAAAAATTTTCTGAGGAGATCGGCAAGGAGATCCATGGAATGTCACCGGCTGCCATCTCTATTCTGGAACGGCATCCTTTTGCCGGGAACGTCAGAGAACTGGAAAATATTATCGAAAGAGCGGTCGTGCTCACCCACAGTAAGCTTATCCAACCCGAGGATCTGGAGATTGAGCCTGACAATACCACCATCGCTACTGTTGATGACCCTTCTGAAATCATTTCGGAATCAGTTCCCCAGAGTGCAGAGAGCCTGAAGGAGGTCAAAAGACAGGTCAGAGAAAAAGCAGTCGGGCCGGTTGAACGCGCATTTCTTCTCCGAGCCCTTGACCGAAACAACTGGAACGTTACCCGGGCGGCTAAGGATGTCGGGATGCTGCGGCCCAATTTTCAAGCAATGTTGAAAAAACAGGGTGTTTCCGTGAGGGATCATTCGGAGTCGTAGAGGGATAGGAGGTAAACGGGTATGCGTCTGAAATTGATCGTTCAGATCTCCTTGATTACGGGAATCATCCTTTTGTTCACATCGGCTCTCTTTGGTTATTTCAATATCTCCACTCTCAAAAACGCCTTCCTTAAGAGCGCCGTATCAGACCTTGACCATCTAAGCGAAACTATCTTCAGATCCGTATTTCATCAGATGTTGGAAAACGATAGGGGCCAGATACAGGTCGCAATCGGGGAGATGGGCAAACAGAAAGGAATTGAGCGTATCCGGATCCTCAACCGGACTGGGATGATAGCTTTTTCCACCCGAACATCTGAGGCCGGTGCCATTCTTGACCGGGAACTAGCTCCGGCATGTATAGTTTGCCATAATGACAATATGACCATGGAGCTCTCTTCCCCTTTGGCCCAAAGCCGAGTCTCTCTTGAGGATCCCTCTCCCCTGGTTCGCAGCAGAGTATTTATTGATAATAATGGAAAAAAGGTTCTTGGTCTGATCAGACCAATATTTAACGAGAAAACATGCTGGACGGGTGCATGCCATGCCCACTCCAAGGATACGCATCTTTTGGGTATTCTGGATATTACCATTTCCGCAGGTCCCATGCTTTCGATGATCAGTAATTATCGCAACAATACCGTTATTCAGATCGTTTTCCTGATTCTCTCCATCTCACTTTGTCTGACCCTGCTTACCAAGAAGTTGATTATCCAACCGGTTCATACTTTATTAGAACATACCAGGGCTGTCGGAAAGGGCGATTGGGGTCTTGTCGAGTCAGTGCCGGGGGACGAATTGGGGGAACTTGCTGAGGCGTTTAACGACATGACCGGCAAGCTGAAAAAAAACCAGGAGGAGCAAGAAGAGTGGGCGGCGACACTGGAGACCCGGGTGGAGAAGCGCACGCGTAAAATTAAGGAGATGCAGTCGGTTCTGGTGCGCTCGGAAAAACTTGCATCACTGGGAGAACTGGTTGCGGGGATCGCTCACGAACTCAATAACCCCCTTACGGGGATTATGATTCACGCCTCTCTCCTCTCCTCTGATCCACGTCTCGACGATGGTCTGATGGAGGATTGCCAGACGGTTATTCATGAAGCGACACGCTGTTCCAAAATTGTCAAGGAGCTGTTGGACTTTGCCCGGGTCACCGATCCGCAAAAGGATATGCAGCCGGTTAGCAAAGTTATAGATCGCACTATCGCCCTGATCGAACATCATATCGATTTTAGAGATACCGATATAATCAAGGAGTATGATCCTGAACTTCCGGAAATATTGATGGACGCTTCCCAGATTGAGCAAGTTCTTATTAATATGATGATCAATGCGAGCCAGGCAATGTTACAAGAAGGGGTGCTGACTATCAAAACGGGGATAAATGTATCAGGGGATTGCATTTACATCCGGATTGAGGATACCGGCAGCGGTATTGCGGAGGAAAATATAGAAAAACTTTTCGACCCTTTTTTCAGTACCAAGGGACACAAGGGCACTGGCCTGGGTCTTTCGGTCTCCTACGGGATTATCCAGTCCCATGGCGGCGATATTGAGGTTGAGAGCGAGCTGGGAAGTGGAACAGCCTTCACTATAACTCTACCGCTATAGGCACTACCTGTCCATGAATGTGAGCATCTTCTCTTCATTCTTGATGGCTTCACTGCAGACTGACCAGACCCGATAGTTTTCAAGGCTGAGAATTGTTAAACCGGCGATGAATACCGTCCAAAAATTATCCCGAAGCGTGTTGGAGTAGTAGAAGAACAGGTAAAATGCCGAAAGATAGCCGATGTGCGACCAACCCCGATAGTGGACGGACGCGGTGTTCATGCGGCCCAGGATGAGAATAAGAGCGGAAAAAGCGTAGACGATCAGTGCGATACTGATCAGGGAAGGAGATGGAGAGGCACCTAAAAACTGTCTTATATTTTCGGTTATAGGGGGAAGAAAGCGGAAATTGACTGCCGCCGCCAGGCTGATCAGAAAAAAAAGGGCAGTCCACCATTTACTATAGCGTATCTGTTTTTTCAGGTCGAAGATTCGAGCCTGAATTTTCCGGCGTCGCTGATCCGAACTTGGTACACCATCGTCCGGGTCTAAGTGATGATTTTGTTTCTGTTTGCCACGTAAAAACACTTAAAAACTCCCAATTTGGCTCAGCAATTTTGCTTAAGGTTGCCGAGCCCTCGCCATACAACTAAAATTCAACCAAACTATTCACCCCTTTCCTTTGTTTGTATTATCAGTTTTCTTGATTTTTATCAATGTTGTTTCAGCAAATTGTTTCTCTTTGGCCATGTCTAGATAGATCTGGCCAAGGGTCTCGATTTCATTAACCCCTTTGGGAATCTCATTGTCCAGTTTTCCCTTGGAAATTTTTTTCACATAGTTCGTCAGCTGTTCGATGGGGGTTAATAGATTTCGTCTAAGGAGGGCACTGACTCCGCCCACGGATAAGATGAGAACCATTAGGCAGAAGGCTACCATCTTCCAGCGCAGGGCCATCAGGCTGCTGTCCATAGAAGTGGTCGAGAGACCAATGTCCAGGGTGCCGAGAACATTTTGCTGGGCTGGGTGAAAGTGGCAGTTACCTGCAGAACATTGTGCATCATTGTAGATCGGGGTAGTGATTGCCAAAACATTATGGTTTTTGGCATTAACAAAACGTCTCGCCAACTCCATGGAGCCCAAATGCACCGTTGGTTCGGGGCCGCTGTGGCACTCGATACATCCGGCTGTGGATTTGTCTACGACCCGGTTTAATTCTCCGGGGTTTGAGGAGAACATGGTAACCCCCTCTTTATTGAAAATACGAAGATGTTCGATTCCTTTTTGAGCCCCAATGGTGTCAATAATATGGTTTAAACTTTTTCGGTCATCCGTCATCATGGTGTAGCGGGTTGCGCTGACGACAGTTTCGGCCAGGCTGGTCTCCTGCCGTACCGTGTCTCTCATTAGATCCCCTTTAATAGAGGTGTAGAGAAAGATGCTGCAGATGATGACAAAACCAGTCAGGGAAAGCGCTACCGGGACGATTGCTTTGGAAGCAAAGTTGTTGAACATATTCGACCCTCCTTTCCGGTCTATCGAAATTTATACTTAGTCATTCCGTGACTTTTCACGCCCCGAAGGAAGTGCCCTAGGGGTGCGAGTTCATCAAGCCTTAGGTGTTTAAAAAATAGATCCTGCTTAATTCATCATTCTGCCGGCCGCCGGAACCCAGTACAATCAATGATTTCTGGATTCCGGCTTTTTCCGGTATGATGGTTAGATGGTTATGTAACTTTTTTATGAAGGAGTCACAACTTTTGCGAACTGGTGTTCGGATTTGACTGAGATAGGCTCGGCCTGTTCAGCCTGTTCAGGCTGCTCAGCTACGGGTACAGATGCAAGCTCTTTTGCTGGCACTGTCTTCCACGAATAGAGGATTGGGAGCCGGTAGAGAAGAAAGCGATAGACTACAATGAACAGGAAAAATATGGTTACGCTTATGATCGTTTCCAACAGAGGGGGCCATTCCTGGTAGAGGTTCCAGTTGAAAGTGATCAGGACAGTATTAAGTCGGTTCATCAATAATCCGGCAATCGTGAGAAACGCTGTAAAGCGAATCAGGCCAACGCTTTTTCTTCTAATGCCAAAGGAGAAAAGGATAACTGGAAGTATTACTCCTCCAAAGATCTCCACCATATACAATTTACCCCATCCGGTGGCCAGATAGGCCCACTGGTTGTCATGGACTAAACCGATAAGCTTGATTACAAAATAGGTTACCAGAGCCATGGTCGCACCTTTGGCCAGGCCGATAGTGATGTTGTCGAGATTATCCAGAAACTCACCGCTGCAACGCCAGGGCATGCTTTTTTTGATAATGGTACTGACTGCAATAACCATGCAAAGGCCAGCAAAAATCGAAGAACAGAGGAAAAATATCCACATGAACTCCGCAGAGTACCAGAGCGGGTGCACTTTTCCCGGTGCATAGGTAAGGAGGGTTCCCAGAGCTCCCTGATGGAGCGTTGAAAGGATGATTCCCGCCACGGTCAAGCCGATGGTTCCTTTATGAATATAGTTCTTCGCGGTGGGCCAGCCTATCCATTCGAAAAACGACTCGGAGACTTCCAGCACCTGTACTGTCAGGTAGGTTGCAACATGCCAGCCAACCAAAAAGAGAACGGCCGCCGTACCCCACGAGACAACCATGGGATAGTAGAGCCGCCAAGGCATGCCAAGATCCACCAGCAGGAAAACAACCGCGAAGAAATATCCGAGCAAACCGTTGAGTAGCGCTAGATTGAGGATCGGTTTGTAATCTTTTTGACCAAATAGTTCCACCGTTGTCCCGAGCAGAAATCCCGAGGCCGAGAGCGGCACCATACAGAAGAGCCCGAAGCCTAAGAAAAGGCCCCATGGATAATCGAAACTGCCGTGCATAACCGAGCCCAGTCCATTTATATACCTGTAGACGATAACTGGCAAACCTATGCCAAAGATCACAAACAGAATCCAGTTGAAAGGGTTACGCCGAAGTTGCTTAAAATACTCTTTAGGAGTTAACCCCAGCAACAGCTTCTGCATTAGACTCCACTGGTGACCATCGTCCGGATCGTTCAGAGAGTCAAGCGGCTTAAAGCCTTCTTTTATAAATTTTCTCATTCTTCGTTAACCTCCACTATATTTTTAGACTTATCATCTTTCGTTCCCTTTCCCCCTTTTGCCAGGAGGTGAAATCCCAGAAACAGGGCTGGCCAGATACCTAAGACCATAGGTACTATGCCTAGGAAACTTTTGGTGTTGTCTAAGATCGGATGGTGCTGAAGGGTAGTGTTGAAACCTGCTTGATCGAAGGGAACTCTGGAGAGGTACATCCAGGATGTACCGCCGACCTCGGTTTCACCGTAGACATGATCCACATATTTTTTCGGGTTCGATTTAATCCGTTTATGCGCAGTTTTTACAAGGGTTTTCCGGTGGCCGAAAGTAAGAGCATCTTGAGGGCATGCCTCAACACAGGCGGGCGGTTTCCCTTTAGTTAAACGGTTATCGTAGCAGAAGTTACATTTTTTTATCTGAGGATGTAAAGCACTGTTATAGGTGTATGCCGGCATACTGAAGGGGCAGGCAACCATACACATTCTGCAGCCAACGCAGACATCCGCGTTGTAGATGACCGCACCCTCTTTGGTTTTTGTGTAAGCGTTAACAAAACATGAGGTCAGACAGGCCGGTTCACTGCAATGGAAGCACTGGAGTTTCCGGTAGACCGGTGCACCCTGATCTTTTGTATCGTAGCGGTTGACCACTGTGTAGGCTTTTTCGGTGGTTCTGCGTTTCTGTTTACCTTCGTGAAATACCTGGTCGAAAACCGAAAAGTCGTCAAACGGAAGTTCCGGTTCTGGAAGGCCATGTTCCTTATTACACGCTGCTTCGCAGGTACGGCAACCGATGCAGCGGGTAAGATCTACCAATACCCCCATACTCTCCGGGTAACCTTCGAACTCCTTCATTGCAAAACTTTTAGTGGAGGACATCGCCGCTGCGGCGCTGCCGCCAGCGACGACGGTCGATTTGAGAAATTTTCTCCGGCTTATACCACTCATAATGATCTATCCCCCTTTCC
>JAGGWR010000203.1 GCA_021163445.1 Candidatus Tharpella aukensis | reverse complement strand
GCAGATTGGTAATAAAAATCACACTATTCCCATATTTGCTCTATCATTCCGGTTCTAAACTTTGTGCCTTTGTGCCTGCTGCCTTTGTGCCTTGATGGCTTTACAGAGTAAAGCCGAATATTTACAAGACTATTTTCGCTGTTGTTTCGCGATCTCCCACATCTCGGCGAAAGCTGCGACCGTTTTATTGTCCATTACCCGCCATTGAGCTACAGTTTTAAAGTAATCGTTGTCGCCGACATGAAACATTTTGCGTTCAGTTTCGGTTACCAGGTCGCCGATATTATCTACGGCTGGAGAAACCCCTTGGGCGTGGACAACGTCGGCTTGGCGCTCCGGCGCCAGCATGAAATTAATCCACTCTTCACAGAGACGTTTTGTCAGCCCTTTGGCGGAACTTGTAATGCACCAATAATCGATCCAGGCCGTGCCGCCTTCTTTAGGTGCTGCCAAGAGCCATTTTCCGCCTTTCAGGTTGGCTTGTTGGGCGGCAAATCCCCAGGTCGTCGCCAGGGAGAGGTTCGGAAATTCATCGGCATTGGCGGCTCCATCCCAGAGGCTTTTGGCATTTTTCACAAGTTGGTTAAGCCGGGTTTGCACTTTTTCCCGGTCGAGTTTGGAGACCTCAAAAATATCTTCATAGCTGTAACCCAGCGAGAGGGCGGAGATCCAGATATTACATTTGGGGAAATTATTATTGATCGTATATTTGCCTTTGTATTGTGGACCCCAAAAAATATTCCAGCTGGTGGGGGATGATTTTACCACTTCCGTATTGTAAGCCAGGCCGTAGGGGCCGCAGTTATAGGGGACGCCGTAGCGAATTTGCTTATGGATTAAGGCTTGGTCTTCCTGGAAAAAGGTCAGGATGTGCTTGAAATTGGGGATATTTTTCAAATCCGGTGTCCGGAGTAGAATATTTCCTTCGTCGAAACAGTAAAATTTCGGGTTTTTGACCATGTCTTGGGGCGGGGAGATCAGATCGGCTTTGCCGGTTTTTGCGGCTTCGTAGAATTCGTCTTGGTCAACCGGGTTGTGAATCTTGATCTCAAGATCTATTTTGTATTTCTCCTTTACCAGGAGTTTGAAATCATCCACATAAGGTTTGGCATATCCATCCCAGCAGGTGATGTTAAGTTCGCTCTTATTTCCATCAGCCCAGGCTGAACAACTTCCACCAACCATCACCAATAACGTCATAAGCACGGCCAGAAATCTCTTCATTTTCACCCTCCTTCGTAAGGTAGCTCTCAAATTTACTGTGTTAAATTTGTGTCTATTTGTGTTCATCTGTGGTTGAAAAAAGCGGAACTACAAATGGACACAAATGAACACAAATATGAGAAATATTTTTGCTTCCATCGTTGATGAACTTGTAAAAAGTTCCATAACTGTCATGCTGACGCAAGCCAGTATCCAGAAGTTGTTGACTTTTTGCGACGCCATCACTGTTAAATGTTTTATAGGTTGTTTTTTGTGGAAATGCAACAAAAAGTATTAAGATTGTAAATAATCTTGTTTTTATAATTTAGATTTGCTATGATTCTACTTGTACGGGTTAAAAACATTTTGGAGTTGTATTTATGAGTGCTGTAAGGAGGCAAGGCTATGAAGATTGATCGGCGATTGTATGGTGGACTGGTGATGAATAAAATTGCCAGGGTCTCTTTTTTAATTTTTTTGATGATCTTTTCTCTCGCCTTTACGGTCGGGGCGGTGACCATTGAAGGAGTCAATGGCGGTGAAGATGTTTTTGCTTACGTCAATCGAGTTAAGGGCAAATTTGACCTGACCCTCTACCAGCAGGTTATGGGGGCGGCCAACGCCTTCAAGGAGGGCGATGCCACGATTAAGGTTTCGGCCGACAATGAGACCACCCGGGTCTATGCGCGGATGTTGTTGCTCAATACCAAAATTAAGGACATCCATGAGCACCCTCTTTTTGTCGATGAGTTGCAGAAAATAATCTGGCAGACTACCGATAAGGCCCAGTATGAAAAAGTCAAAGATATGACTTTGGGTGAGCTCAAAACTTTTCTCTTGACCCGCAGTGAAGACGATATCAAAGGGATTATGTACGGTCTCAATAGTGATGTTATCGCCTGCGTGCCCAAACTTATGAGCAATTCTGAACTTACCGCTTTGGGGCAGAAAGTTTTTAATCCGCTGCCGGGCTCCAAAATGGGGGCCAAGGGTTATCTCAGCGCCCGGGTTCAGCCCAACTCTCCGACCGATAATTCAGATGATATCCGCTGGCAGGTTTTCAATGCTTTTTCCTTTGCCACCGGTGACCTGCTACTTGGTAATAACCCGGTTGACAGCAGTGTTGAAAGTGTCAAATCGGTTGAAGATACGCTCTCTGATGTCATTAAAGTTTTTGGCCTGGAAAAGGTTATGCCCTGGTGTGTACTTTCCCATATCGATGTTCAGGCTGAGGTCGAAAAGAAATATCCCGGTTCAACCGCCCTCTGGTTTCAGAGTCTGGCCGGTTGTGATCAGGCCAACGCTACATTCGGGCTTACTAATGACGGGATGATGGAATATGCCAAATCCCGCAAAGGCCAGCACTATGGGCTCTATTTTGAGACCGGTCAAGGGGCCGATTTTACTAATGGTGCTGGTAACGGTTTTGATATGGTCGTCCATGAGTCGCGCAAATACGGTTTTTCCCGGGCGCTGCAACAGGAGCTGGAAAAAGTTCAGTCTGGCGGGGCCTGGCTCCATGTTAATGATGTGGCCGGTTTTATCGGGCCGGAAGTTTTCACCTCAAGGGAACAACTGGTGCGTTGCTGTCTTGAAGATATCGCTATGGGTAAACTGCATGGTTTGACCTTGGGACTTGATATCTGTTCAACCCTGCATATGACCGTCAGCCTTGATGATCTGCAATGGTGCCAGGATCAGATTGTGCCCGCCTGTCCTGCCTATTTGATGTCTCTGCCGACTCGTAACGATCCCATGCTCAGCTATCTGACCACTAGTTTTCAGGATCATGTCCGTCTGCGGGAACAATTTGGCCTCAAGATAAATGATGCCATGTGGGATTTCTATAAACGCATAAAAATTATTGATGATAAGGGTGAATTTACCGAACATGCCGGAGATCCGGTCTGGGTCTATTATCAGTACTGCCTGGCTAAAGGCGACAAGCGTTCGCAAAAAGAGATCTATGCTGAAGGCGACCAGAAAATATTAGAGGTTGTCGGTCGCGGGGTTGATCTGGCTTTAGGGTTTGGCGACAAGGTTTACGATATCGAGCCGGAACTTGATAAACGGATTCATGATCTCTATGACGATGCCAAAATCTCTTTGTGGACCGAGTTTACGCCGGAGTTTGTCAAAACTATACCCAATGCACTTGAAATCACCACCAAATCCGAAGACCGGGAAGAGTATATCGCCAATCCGGGCAGCGGTGAAGAGTTGAGTGAGGCGACGCTCGCAACTTTAGAGAAGTTACGCTCCTCCTGGAACGGGAAAAATCCTGATGTCCAGGTTGTTATCTCCGATGGTCTCAATGCCAAAGCCCTAATGGATGAAGGTCACGTATTACCTTATCTTGCAGCTTTGAACAAAGGTCTTAAGGCTGCCGGTATGAGCGTCTCGACAAAGAATCTTGTGGTTACCAGCGGCCGGGTACGGGCCGGATATGAGATCGGCAATATCCTTTATGCTAAAGACAGCACGGCTAAAGCGGCAACTATTATCCATGTGATCGGTGAGCGGCCGGGTAGCGGTCATCACAATTTTTCCGTCTATATCGCCTCGCCCAAGGGCCAGGTCTGGCAGGATAAAAAAGTTGATCATGATATCGTCAGGGTTATTTCCGGAATCTCCGATACGGCTCTGCTGCCGTCGGAAGCCGCCGCCGAGACCGTGCGCTTGATCCAGAAAATAAACGCCCGCTAATTTCTTGAGATTTAAGGAGAAGATAAAATGACTGATAAAATTTTTCGCGTCAATATGGGTGACCTGAGTGTTAAAATCGAAGATGTCCCGACACCCTTGCAGGGACTCGGCGGCCGGGCTTTGACTTCGACGATTGTTGCTACTGAAGTGCCGCCGACCTGTCATCCGCTGGGTAAACATAATAAATTGATCTTTGCTCCCGGCCTGCTCTCCGGTACGCGGGCCGCCAACTCCGGCCGCCTTTCAGCTGGGGCTAAAAGTCCTTTGACCGAAGGGATTAAAGAGTGTAACTCCGGCGGCACTGCGGCCCAACTTATGGCCCGCATGGGTATTAAGGCCTTGATCCTTGAAGGAATTCCGGCCGAAGGCCAATTTTATGCTTTAAAAGTTACATCGGAAGGGGTTGAAATCACAGCTGAAAGTGATCTCCTCGGCGAGGGAAACTTTGCTCTGATTGAAAAGTTGAAAGTCGCGGACAAGAAGGATTGCGGTCTTTTAAGTATCGGTCAGGCGGGTGAGCGCTGTCAGCTTTCAGCCAATATTTCGGTAAAAGATCCGGATGGTAAATTGCGCAGCCTGGGCCGTGGCGGTTTAGGTGCTGTGATGGGTTCCAAGGGCGTAAAATATATCCTCATCGACGCCGTCGATGCACCGAAACGTGTTTCTGTGGTCGATGAAGATAAGTTTAAGGTTGCCGCTAAAACTTTTGCTAAAGCGTTGATCGATCATCCGGTTTGCGGTTCCGCTTTGGGTGCTTACGGTACCAATGTCCTAGTTAATATTGTCAATGAAGTTGGGGGCCTGCCGACGAAAAATTTTCGCACCGGTCAATTTGATCAACATGAGATGATCAGTGGCGAAAAAATGTCCGAGATGATTGAAGCTCGGGGCGGCAAAGTCAAACATGGCTGCCATGCCGGTTGTGTTATGCAATGTTCTCAGGTTTATGTTGATAAAGAGGGAAATTATGTAACCTCCGGTTTTGAATATGAAACGATCTGGGGCATGGGGGCGCACTGCTGTATTGCCGATCTTGATATTCTGGCTCAGGCCGACAGTGTCATGGATGATATCGGCGTCGACTCAATTGAAATGGCGGTAACTATTGGCGTGGCGATGGAAGCCGGGATTATAGAGTTTGGCGACGGGCCGGGGCTGCTCAAATTATTGCAAGAGGTTAAAGAGGGGACTCCGTTGGGTCGGATTTTGGGTTCCGGGGCAGGGGTTACCGGCAAAGTTTACGGCTTAAGCCGGGTGCCGGTGGTTAAGAATCAGGCGATTCCGGCTTACGATCCGCGTTCGGTCAAGGGGATCGGTATTACCTACTGTACTTCAACTATGGGGGCCGATCATACCGCCGGCTACTCGGTGGCTACCAATATCCTTAAATGTGGTGGCTTTATCGATCCGTTGCAGAAAGAGGGCCAGGTTGAACTCTCCCGTAATCTCCAGATTGCGACGGCGGCAATCGACAGTACTGGACTTTGTCTCTTTATTGCCTTTGCGGTACTCGATGATGAAACCGCCCTGCCCGCAATCGTCGACATGCTTAATGCCCGTTTCGGAATCTCTTTGACGGCTGATGACGTAACCGCTTTAGGTATGTCGGTTCTGAAAACCGAACGCGCCTTTAACCAGGCCGCCGGTCTCACTAACGCCCATGACCGGCTACCGGAATTCTTTGTTGATGAAAAAGTACCACCCCATAATGCAATCTGGGATTTCAGCGACGCCGAGATCGACGAATTTTGGAATTTCTAGCATAAACCAGTGTAGAGATTAAACGCTTTTTGCTCAAATCAAGATCACGAGCAAGATTGCTGCGAATGAGAGCAAAAAAGAGAAGGCCGGGAATTTCCCCGGCCTTCTCTTTTTTTTCGGATTAGATAGCCATCTGAATCATTTTTCAAGAAAAATCGTGATCTCGCGCACTAAATAATTATTCTCTTAAAAGATCCTTGTGCTCCTCGCTTACTTGGCGGCTGGCGATTGCTGCAGTTCTTAATTGCTTGATAAGGGTGATATCCATGACCGGGTGGGTGCGCAGATTTTTTTCTAAAAGTTTTTCAGTCAATTCGCCTACCGATTTAGAAAATATATAGTTGCAGTTGACAATGGATTTACAGGTGAAAGCGGAGTACTCGGCCGGAGATATCTGAACCACAGTTTCCGGTATATGTTTATTCATCCTAAGAACTCGATCAACCTGCGAAGAGGCGACGGCCATCAATAGGCACTGGTCATTGAGCGGGTCAAGGTTGATAACGATAAAGTAGTGTGGCTGGGACGAGGTTAGACAGCGGTCTATAAAATAGTAGACTGAGCCAGATTTGATGGTTGAGGCGAGTTGAGTTTCGGGCGGGATGGAGATCAAGTTTAAGTCCAGAGTTGTTCGATGTGGGAGAGCTCTCGCAATATCTCCTTGCGATCTTGTTTCTCTTCTTTGGTTAAAGAGAAACAGGGGTTTGAATCATCCTCCGGGTCAGAGAGGAAATCTTCATAATCCATTCTGATGCGGGTATGACGGGAATGGGGTTTGAGTTTTTCCTCATGTTTTTTCCACTCTGGATAATTATGGGTTAGATCGGCAAGTTTAAATTGATCGTATTCACCGAAGTTTTCCCACGCGAACTCCAAGGCTTCGATGTCACTTTCAGAAAAGATTTTTCGATTGATTTCTAGAACTGATCTGAAATGGTGGCTACCCTCTTTTTTTATAAAAATAGAAGCGTACTCTTTTTCTTCTTCACTGGCAAAATCGGAGAATTCGGCGATATCTTTAACTCCTGAATTGACCGGGCCAAACTTCATGGCAACATATTCATCATTTGAAATGGGCCGGCCATATTTACGCAGATGATAGCGATCAGCAAAGTAGACTAGCTTGATTGCCTTCATCTTGTTAATGATGCCGCCCGCCTGCTCAGCGAAAAAATTGAGCGCTTGAGTCGCTTTACGATAATCGAAGTCAAGATGGATACACATGATAACTACAAATTTAGTGGAGAATGTTGGCTTTGTCAAGGAAAGCCGCAAAAACCTGGAATTTTCAGAATTATGTGTGTGTTTTCCGGTTCTCTGTTATTGTGGCTGTTTTATCGCGACCCAGACAGCATGGCGATAGCCCCCCTTGCCCGGTCTTTCACAGCGCACTGCAAATCCTCCGGAAGAGAGACGATTTTCAAAGCCTGAATCTGGATTTTCTCCCCATACAGCGAAGATTCCACCAGGCTTGAGGGCAGTGTAGGTATGTTTGATGGCCCGGCTACCGTAGATGGGATCATTGAGCCGGTCGGTCTGAGGGTGGGGGCCCCGGTAGAGATCAAGTATTATTGCATCAAAATTTTCGTTGCCCGATTTTTTGATTAACGTTGTAACATCCACAATTTCAGTGGTTACGCGTGGGTCGTTTGCAGCCCCTTCGGTCAATTCAGAGAGTGGGCCGATGCACCATTCATGAATTTTAGGATTAAGCTCAGCAACCGTAACCTGGGCCGTATCGGGAAGGGCATCGAGAACCGCACGTAGGGTTATTGCCATTCCCAGCCCACCGACCAGTACGCGGGGCTCGGGATGTTGCAACAGCCCCTGACAACCGAGCTTGCCGAGAGCCATTTCCGAGCGCTGGGCTTTACTGTTCATCAGCACCTGAGAACCAACGGTTATAAGATAATCCCCTTTGCCGCGCTGCCGTAGTTCCAGAACCCCCTCATCTTCAGTTATAAATTGGTCGAGTGTTTTCCACGGCAGAGCCATAGTGTTTTCCCCTTTTTTGTACTGTTCGAACAATCAATCTCTTACTGCAAATTGCAAAGCCTAGGACAGCCTTCTGGTGAGTTGCTACAGCTTTAAATCAGCCTCCGCATGGTAAAGTTTCCCACGCAGCGTGTTGATCTCAGAGCTTTCCAGATATTCATCAAAACTCATGGCTCGATCAATCACTCCGCCGGGAGTTAATTCTATGATCCGGTTGGCGAGGGTCGAAACAAATTTATGGTCATGGGAGGTAAAGAGCATCACTTCAGAAAATTGGAGTAAGGCATTATTAAAAGCGGTGATTGATTCCAGGTCGAGATGGCTTGTGGGCTCGTCGAACAGGAGCACGTTGGCATTGGTCAGCATCATCCGCGACAACATGCAACGCACCTTTTCGCCACCACTGAGGACATTAGTCATTTTGGTGGCTTCATCGCCAGAGAACAACATCCGACCCAGAAAACCCCTGGCAAAAGTTTCCCCTTCATGGGGTGGTGTATATTGGCCCAGCCAATCGATAAGACTTAAGTTGTTTGCGAAATATGCACTGTTTTCTTTGGGGAAATAGGAGTTAGTGATTGTCATCCCCCAGCGAAAACTGCCGCTATCGGGCTGGAGTTCACCGGCAAGAATCTGCAACAGTGTTGTTTTTGTAATACTGTTGCCCCCGACAACGGCGATTTTGTCCCCTTTGTTGACGACCAAATTCAGACCATCCAAGACTTTAACACCCTCAATTGTTTTAATTAAGTCTTCGATTTCAAGAATGATATTACCACAGGAGCGTTCGGGCTTAAACTTGACAAATGGGTACTTGCGTGAGGAGGTGGGCAGCTCTTTGATGTCTAGTTTCTCGAGAAGTTTTTTACGCGAGGTTGCCTGTTTGGCTTTGGAGGCATTAGAGCTGAAACGGGCAATAAAATCCTTGAGCTCATTTGCCTTGACGCTCGCTTTTTTGTTGGCATCTTGCTTCTGTTTTAAAACCATTTGACTGGCTTCGTACCAAAAATCGTAGTTACCAACATAGGTGCGAATGGTTCCAAAATCGATATCGGCAATATGGGTACATGCCTGATTGAGAAAATGGCGGTCATGCGAAACAACAATAACCGTATTGTTAAAACGACCAAGAAACTCTTCGAGCCATTTAATCGATTTAAGATCCAGGTGGTTGGTGGGCTCATCCAGAAGAAGCACATCGGGATTGCCAAAAAGTGCCTGTGCGAGCAAAGTCCGGACTTTTTCTCCGCCTTCCAGTTCTTTCATTTTCTTCTGCCGCAGCTCTTCAGGAATCCCCAGACCGTTTAGCAAAATTGCCGCTTCCGATTCGGCGTCGTAGCCATTCATCTCAGTAAATTCTGCTTCGAGTTCGCCGGAGTGGATGCCGTCTTCCTCGGTGAATTCCTCTTTACTATAGATCGCTTCCCGCTCAAACATGACGGCGTAGAGTCGCTCATGCCCCTTGATTACGGTATTGAACACGGTTTCTTCATCAAAAGCAAACTGATCTTGTTGCAGTATGGCCAGGCGCAAACCCTTGCCGATGCTAATTTCCCCTTTATCTGCTTCTGAGGTGCCAGCCAGTATTTTAAGAAAGGTCGATTTTCCAGCGCCGTTGGCGCCGATAAGACCATAGCAATTGCCGGGAGTAAATTTGATGTTTACATTCTTAAAAATGGCTCGTTTGCCATAGGAGAGACAGATATTTATTGCACTGATCATGGTGGTTTATGTCCTGAAATAAATATTGATGTATTTGTAAAAAAGAACCAGATGGCAACGCCATCAAGCAAAAGACCACAAGGTCAACCCCCGTGGTCTTCGCGCAGCGCCCCTATATCATTGATCACCTTCAACAGGCAATGGTTTACGGCGACACTTTTTCCGGTTGCCGTCAAATTCGCCGTAGAAAATCTGTTCCCAGGGATCGAAGTCGAGTTTGCCTTTCAGTCGAAGTTTTATCCGCCTGGTCTTTCCCTTTGCCGTACCTCTCCAGAGGGGTGAAAAGAGGGGGTGAAAAACTTTTTCCACCCGTATGATAGATGCAGCAGGTTATTCTTACTGCGCAGTGGAGAGTTGTATCTAGAGTCGTGCCAGATAAAAAAAACAGCCACTTGCATCAATCAATGCAAGTGGCTGTTTTGGTTTTGAGACTAAAGGGTTTCTCTAAGCGTGTTCGAGTGCGTCGCGTAATAATTTTTCCGCGTTTTGGGTCAGCGAGGTTTTGAAAACCTTGCCTTTGCCGTCGAATGCTTGGAGCCCCTCCAGAACTTTGTCCGTAGTAGCTTTGCGGATGAGGACGAAAAGGGCCGAGCTTCCGGGTTCGAAAGAGGCGGCCAGATCTTTCATCATTTGATCACTGATGCTGATATCTGTAAGTTTTCCCGAAAGCGCCCCGGCTCCGGCCAGGGTCAGGTTCACGGCCTGATGGAGTTTTACTTTACCTTTGTCGTCTTTGGTAACGACTACCGCATCCTCCATTTCGATCAGGTACTCTTTCTGCATTTTGGCCAGTGCGGCCCGCATTTCAAATGCCGTGGTTTCATCCTTAAAGACTACTGCAACTAAATTACTCATTGTTTTCTCCTATCTTAAGTTAGTTGTAACTATTCAACGTAATATAGTACTCAAATTATCTCGACACGGGGACATTGCTCCAGGCGGCGGCTGTCAAGCCGCTTGCCGATCTGAGCAGTGTACCCCTCGAAGCCGGGCGAAGCCAATGTTTGCACCATTTGTAGTGGCTTTAGGGTAATCACGCTGAATAGTTACCGTTAGAATTAATTTTTCTTAAACTCCGCAAAGTACTCTTCGAGCAGGGCGATGCCGTCGCTGGTGATTGTGGTGTAGGCTTCATCATCGAGGTTTGCCAGAGAGAGGCGAAGTGACCAGTTGGTGTCGCCAAAGCCGCCGCCGGGCATGGCCACGACATCTTTTTCTTCGGCCAGACGGAGAACAAAGTGCAGGGGTTCGTGATTTTCCTGGAACCAGTTGAAAAACTCTTCACCATGTTGAGTTTTTGCCAGCCGTTCAATGTCGATCTCAACGTAATAGAAAGCGCCGTTGGGATCCTCGGGCGAAATCAGCGGGTCGAGTGGGCTGTTTTTGATCAGGGCAGCATAGCGACTGCGGACAATCTCTTTAGCTGTAGCCTGATATTTTGCGCCCTCATCAGTCAGGCTGTAGAGTGAGAAGAGTACCATCTGCAACTGCTGCGGGGTTGAGAGCCCGGCGGTGTGGTTGAGGGCTACGGCCCGGTTGTCGGCCACCAGTCGGTCGATAAATTTTAGCTTGTTAGGTTCAGGGGTTATGCCGTGATAACGTTGATGGATTCTTTCGGCTTCGTCACCGGTGACGGCGAAGAGTTTTTTATCCAATATGTTATCTTCATGCAGGGCGATAGCCCCGAGCCGCCAACCGGTGGCTCCGTAAAATTTGGAGAAAGAGTAGACCAAGATAGTATTTTTCGGAGCGATCATCGCCAGTGATGTGAAGTTATTCGTGAATGTGCCGTAGACATCATCGGTCAAGATGATAAGATCTGGGCGTTCGTTGGCGATAACAGCTATTTTGTTCAGGGTCTCGTTACTTAAGCGAACCGATGGCGGGTTGCTGGGATTGACGAGGAAGAAGGCTTTGACCTTGGGATCCTTAAGCTTGTCAAGTTCCTGATCGGGGATCTGCCAGGCGGCATTTTCGTCCGCTTTGATATGCACACAATCAAGATTATAATCTTCAAGTTCAGGGATCTCGATGTAGGGCGTAAAAACTGGCGTCACGGTTGCTATAGTGTCACCTGGGTTAATAAGTTTAGCGGCTTTCAGGCTGTAGAAGATATAGGCCATAGCGGCGGTGCCGCCTTCGACCGCAAAGATGTCAAATTTGCCCTGCGGCGGTTTCCGGCCGACACACATCTCTTTGAGCAGGTAGGCGTGGACAACTTTTTCTGCAGTCTTAAGCATCCGATCCGGAACCGGGTAGTTATCACCCAAAATTCCGTTAACCCACTCCACGAGAAGCTCTTCATAATTAATGCCAAGCTCGCCGGTGCAATAATTCAGAGCCTTTTCCAGAAAAGCGACTCCGGCAACGCTGCGGTTGTCGGCGACAAACTGTTTGAATCTGTCACCTAAGCCCTCTTTTTCTCCAGCCCCGCCAAAACCTTCACGCTCTTTAAATGAGGGGGCGCGATCAGCTTCGTTCAAGGCAAAGAGTCCTAGTTGGAAAAATCCCGCTCTGGGTACTGTGGCGACCCAGTTGGGGTTGCCGCGACCGGCATTGATCATACTGTGATACTTACCGGTTGCGGCCAGATCCATAAGCGTATTTTTTACTTCAAAAGGGCTCAGTTTGTTCAGTTCTCTCTCTTGATTACGATCCATTGTAATACCTCTGTTGTTGGTTTAAATTATGTTGGTTTACGTTATTATACGTTATTACTTGATAATGGCGACTATGATTGGCCCCCACAGAGTCAGAAAAATATTAGCTACGGCATAACCTATAGTAAAGGTTGAGGTACCCATGCTGTTGCCGGTTTTATCGAGTAACGCGGCAAAACCGGGGTTGGCGCTACGACCGCCGACCATGATCGCCTCAAGCGCCGGAGCCCCGGCGTTAAGGCCGACAATACCGACAAATACAGCCAGACCAAAAGATTGCAGAAACAGCGCCGCACCGATATTGATATTGCCGAATTTGGGGTGTTTGGTGCGCAAAAAACCGAGGACGAGACCTGAGACGAGGCAGCCAAGGCCGGAACCTAAGGCGACACTGGTGCCACTTATGGTGAATGAGATTTCGCCGATCAGATAACCGATGGCGGCCGCGATACCGAAGACGGCAAAGTCGGTGAAACTCGCTTTTGGTGTGGCGTAGCCCAAGATCCTGGTCGCCCGGTCAAGATCCTCTTTTTTCCCGACCAATGTGAGTTCATCACCGAGATGCATCAGGGTATGCGGCAGGGTTTCAAGGCGATGTCCGGCGCGATATATCTCGGTTACCGAAACTCCGTGGCGTTGTTCAACTGTGGCTTTATCGTGGAGATCGCGCAGGGTGAGTTCAACTACTTCTTTATTGGTGATAACCACCTTGCGGCGCTCCTCGACCAGGTTGAACTCATCGGGGATGTCGTCGGTTTCTTTCCCGAAACGACCATCCACTTCGGCGTAAGCTCGAACAACGCCGCTGGTAATGACCAGATCATCAGGTTGTAAGGTTTCGTTTTGCCGGACTTCAAGGGCTTTATCGTTGCGAACAATAGCTTCGATAACAATGTCGGCATTAAAAACTTTCTCAACATCGCCAACCTTTTGCCCGCAGAACTCAACCTCTTTGCTGATTGTAAAGGCGCGTGAAAGGCTGCGACTAAGGGCGTAAAATTCATCTTCGGCCAGTTGTTTGGCCCCGCCGCCCAGTTTTTCGGCCAGCTTGATCGCTTCTTTGCGGATATCCCACTTCATCAGGATCGGGATGAAGGAGACCATCAGGATCGGCCCTAAAGAGCCAAAAATGTAGGTTATTGAATAACCGACGGCGACATTGGTTTTAAATTGTTCTGCAACTGTTTTTGCCAATCCCAACTGGTCGATAGCGTTACCGGCGGTACCGATGATTGCCGATTGGGTCAAACCGCCCGCCGCCAGACCGGCCGCCAGCCCCTTGTCGAGACCGGCCCAGATCGAGATGGCAACGACGGCAATAAGCCCCATCACCGTCATCGAAACTCCGGCGATAAGATATTTGATTGAGGATTTGTTGAACGAGGAGAAAAACTGGGGCCCGCCGATGTAACCGACCATGAAGATAAAGAGCGAAAAGAAGAAGCTCTTAACGTCACCGGCAATGGCGATGCCGCCGAACTGGCCGATTAAAACGGCCACTAACAGGGTTCCGGCGATGCCGCCGAGTTCAAAGCTTTTAATGCGGAATTTCCCGGCGAAATAGCCTAACCCCAAGGTTAGAAACAGGGCCATAAGGGGGTATGTGCGAAGTTGTTCCAGAATAATTTCCATAAAGTACTCCTTTTTGGTATTTATCGTTTTTATCCATGCTCATTCAGCTCACTTTTCAAACCATACTACTCATGTATACTTAAGCTGAACGAGACATGCAAATGGGCAATGGTCGTGGTTTAATCATTATAAGGTATGATTAAGTCATTTCGTAGGAGGACTATTACTCTTAGTTGTCAAGCTATCGTTGATGATTTATAAACTATAGTAGGTCTATGGTCATCTTTTAGTTGGGGGATAAGTCAACCTTTTGGTTGCTAGAATCAATGCCGCAATTGGAGAAGCTGATGATTTTTTGTTGTGCACTAAATAACAATTTACTAAATTGATCATCTTTGTTACGTAGTGGCTATGCAGTCGAAAATCAAAAATATTTTGCCCGCTACAGTTGCTCTCTTGAGTATCGCAACTTTACTGATTTTAGGTTTAGGAGGCGATCTCTGGGCCCGGGAAAAAAGTCCGGCACCCAAGCGAGTTTTGGCCCTGTTTTTATTTCAGCATGGGCGGATGCCCTGGACCTATCGCCTCGAAGAGAATTTGCGTCTTGCTTTAGCTGAAAATTCATCCTCTCCGGTTGATCTCGATATTGAACATGCGGTTCATTCGAGCTTTTCAGAAAAGAGATTTCGCTCTCAGCTCGTCAATCAGCTGCAAAAAAATATGCTAAACGAAAAGTCGATCTGGTTCTGGCCTTAGGGGATATGTCAACAGAGTTGGTGCTTGAAAATGGGGTCATGATATTTGGTGATATCCCGATGGTGCTGGTTTCATCGTACAGAAAAAAATACCGGATAATCGTCTGCGATCCAATATGGCAGCCTTTAAGTGGGGGGTGGATTTTGAGAAAACGGGGTCGCTTATTTTGGATCTCCTGCCGCAAACTAAAAATCTTTTTGTTGTTTCAGGTTCCTCACGGTTCGATCGAAAAGTAAAAAAATTGGCGGCTCAAGCTTTGGGAAAATTGCAGGTTCCGTATGCAATCGAGTATCTTGATGATTTATTGATCGAAGAGCTTCTCTTGAAGGTTGCCCGGCTCCCGGAAAATTCCGCAATTTTATATCTAACCATGTATCACGACGCTGATGGGCGGGAATTTGTGCCGCGTGAGATTGGCG
>JAGGWR010000244.1 GCA_021163445.1 Candidatus Tharpella aukensis | reverse complement strand
GTTCCCATCCCGTCCGCCGCATGGCTTCTTGGCAGTGGTCTTATCGGCTTAATTGGCATTCGTCGGCGGCGCAAAAAGTAGAAACCGTTGGTGAAAAAATCACATTATAAAAAAAAGTCCAGTGCTTATGCACTGGGCTTTTTTAGTTTATGGGGTCTTCGTGCAGGTTTTTGGTACTCTTTTTGCGACGTAGTCTCTGGTGTAAGTCTATTTTCTTGCTTGACAGCGCAGCTAACAGAATGTAGGGTTAATGTTTATTCTGCGTAAGAAGTGGAAGAAAATGATTCGATATCCCGGGTTGCAAGTACTTAACCGGACAGCACTGATAATTTAGTGGTTAAATATGGAACTTTGCCGATCAAATAGCAGTATGAATATTCTGGTTGTTGATGATGATCCTGGTATTGTTGAGCTTTTAGTGGATCTGTTGCAAGATCTAGATTATCGGGTTGAATGTGCTGCCAACGGAGTTGAAGCTTTAGCTCGGATGGATGCGAAAGAGTTCGATTTGATGTTGACTGATATCAATATGCCGTTGATGGACGGTATGGAACTTATCCATCAGGTTAAAGCCCGAAAAAAGTCTCCGATTATCATCGTTATTACTGCTTATGCATCAATGCAGTCAGCTATTGATGCACTTAAATTTGGAGTTTATGATTATATCACCAAACCATTCAATCTCGATATTGTCAGTAATGCCGTCGAAAGGGCGCTTGAAAAGCAGTTTTTACAACGTGAAAATATAAACTTAAAAGAGATGATGTCCCTCTATCGGGCCAGTGAGTTGATCGGCTCACAGTCTGGTCTGGATGAGCTGGTTAAGGTTTTGTTTAGTGCTGCGGCATCACTTACGAAGACCGATTTTATGGCTCTCTATCTGGATGATGCCAGTAATGGTGAAAAGGGTTATTTCAAGCTTAATCGGCGCCAGCTTTTTCACGAAATGACGGCAGCTGAGAGATATCTTATCAGCTCTTTGCCTAAGAAACTCTCATATACAGTGGCAAAAGAGTATTTCTTAGGCCAGAGCAGTAAGATATTTAAAGAAAATGACCCTTTGTTGACAACCTTTTTCAGTAAATCACAAAAGCCGATTCATTTCAGTTCAATGATGGCCTTCTCTTTAAAGGCTCATAACCGTCTGGTTGGTGTTCTGCTTTTGGTCTCTTTTACCCCGGAGGTGATTTTTTTAGACAAGTTGCGGCGTTCTTTTTATATGTTGGTTTCGAAGGCTGCAGCCTGTATTGAAACTGTCTATCTTAATGACAACCTGCAGAGACAATATATTGAAACCGTTGAAAGTTTTGCCCAGGCTCTTGAGGCCAAGGACTCCTATACCCATGGTCATTCGCGCCAGGTTTCTCATTATTCCACTTTGATTGCCCGGCAACTGGGTTTTCCCAATGATGAGCTTGCGACCCTGCACCAGGCGGCAATCTTGCACGATATTGGTAAGATCGGAATCTCGGATACGATCCTTAATTTCTCTGGGGAGTTGTCTGAGAATGAGTTTAGTGCAATCCGGGAACATCCCCGCAAAGGGCGTAATATCCTGGCTCCAATTAGTTCCTTGGCGGGAGTTGTAGAGGTTGTTTATCATCATCATGAGCATTGGGATGGTAACGGTTATCCTGAGGGGCTAATTGGTCGGGAAATTCCTTTGATGGCTCGCATTATCGGCGTTGCTGACGCATTTGATGCCATGACTTCACAACGCCCTTATCGCTCTCCTTTGAGTCTGGAAAAGGCTTTTGCCGTGTTGCAGGAAGAGGCCGGAAAACAGTTTGATCCTGATTTGGTGGGTATTTTTATCAGCCGGAAAGATGAAGTTGCCAAATTGTTGGAAGGTCATCGGGAGTTAGAGCACAATCTTTTCAGAAGAAAAACCGATCAGAAGATATCTCATTCTAAATCGAAGGTGGTGGCGTGCGGTTAACGATTAAGCTGTTTGCCGATTTTCGTCAGGGACGTTTTGCCATCAGGGAGTGTGAGTTTTGTGAAAATAGATCAGTTTCGCAGATTATGCAAGAGCTGGTCATTCCTCCTGATGAGGTTGGGGTTCTTTTATGTAACGGACGCCATGTTGATTTTGAGAGAGAACTGGTTGATGGAGATACTTGCTCTATCTTTCCCAAGATCGGGGGAGGTTAATGGTGGAAGATGAGAATGCCCTTTTTCCCCAACTCAGCGTTATTTTTAAAAAATAATGCTCGAAATATTAAGTATATGCCTGCGCTTATTTTTTAAAAATGCCTCGATTTGAGAAAAAAGTTCTATTCTCATGCAGTTGCCTGGTTGATTTTCTTAGAGGCGCAGCTGTTGAAGGAGATTTGATTCCGCTGAAGGTTTATGAGCGTGCGGCCCACAAATTTTCTCTCACCTTCAGAGAAATAGAAGAGCTTATTCTTGAAAATGACTTATACCCTTTGCGTTATCAACGTCAGAGGAATATTTTTGGGACTCAAGGGCAATTGCGCTTATTGCGATCGCGGGTCGTCGTGGTTGGTTGCGGTGGCTTAGGCGGCAACATTGTTGAAATGCTGGTTCGGCTCGGGGTTGGTTGCCTTTTGGTGATCGACCCCGATTTTTTTGTCGAGAGCAACCTTAATCGGCAGCTTCTGGCGACCACGGCGACGCTGGGCCGTTACAAAGCCGAGGTGGCGCGGGAAAGGAGCACAATTATCAATCCGGCAGTGACAGTTGAGGTTTTAAACCAATCTTTTCTGAGTGAAAATTTATCGACCGAGACCTCAACAAGTGCTAACAACCTTGCGCCAACCGTCAATGTGGTTGCCGCACTTCAGGTTAGTGCCGGTTTGCTTTATCTGCTTGATGATCAATTGCAAAATTGGTCATCAGGTTGTTTTATTGATCTGCTGACGCCGGAGTTGGAATCATGGTCTTGAAGGAGAAAAGTATTCTATAATGTGCGGTATTCACGGAATTATTTCAGCTCGGATGGAAGCTGGAGAAATTGGGCATAAATTGTCTTTGATGGGTTCGGTTCAGGCTTATCGCGGACCGGATGATGAGCGTTGTGAGGTTTATGAGTGCGGTCGGCGGCGGGTTGGTTTTGGCTTTGTCCGGCTTGCGATTTTAGATCTTGAAACCGGCATGCAGCCGATACGCTCGGTTTTTGACCAGGCAGCTCTGATATGTAATGGACAAATTTACAACTATGTTGAACTTAAGGCTGAACTTGATGATGTTGAATGGTTGACCAAGGGGGATGCCGAGGTTGCTTTGCAGAGGCTGCGGCGCTTTGGCCCTGAGGCCGCTTTGCGAGATTTTAATGGCATGTATGCCGGGGCTTTTTTTGATCCTGTAAAGCAGCGAGTAATTCTTTTTCGTGATCGTTTCGGGATTAAGCCGCTCTATTATCGCGAACTTGACGGTGATTTTTGGTTTGCTTCCGAGATTAAACCTCTGCTCTCGGCCGGTAGCCGGGCCGAGATCAGAGAAGAGGCTTTTCCGACACTTTTCACCTATCGTTATCTGCCGGGTGAAGAGACTGTTTTTGCCGGGATTAAGCGTCTGCCGCCGGGCTCTTTTCTGATTTACGATCTTAACTCTGGAACCTATAAAATCGAATCCTATTGGCAAAACAGTTTTCCCGCAATAATTACTGATAATAGTGAAAAGATCTCCCTTGTTGAAGCTGAGGAGATGTTTTATGAACTTTTTTGCGATGCCGTACGTCTGCGTTTGCGTTCAGATGTTGAGGTTGGTTGTTTTTTAAGCGGCGGTATCGATTCATGTGCAGTTGCAGCGGCAGCGGCCAAGATTCAGCCGGAACTCTCTCTTTTTACGATCGCTTTTAAAGAGCAGGCCTATAATGAACTGCCGGAAGTGCAGAAATTTCTTGCTGCCAACGGTTCGCGTTTTAAAAAAGCGAAGCATTATGTCGCTTTTTGTCAGGAGAGTATCCTGGCGGAACTTCCGGCTTTGGTCCGGTCTTTGGAAGAACCAATTTTTCTCGGTGCGGTGCTGCCCACCGATCAAGTTTGCCGGATGGCCGCTCAGCGGGTAAAAACCGTGTTGACCGGGGAGGGTGCGGACGAGATTTTTGCCGGATACCGTAAATTTCTTATCGAAATGGCGGCTCTCGAATATGTTCAGGCAGATCAATTGGGCCGGCGGGAACTTGAGCGTAATTATCCCGAATTGCGAAATTACGTTGAGCATCGTGCGGCTGATCCCCTGCAGCGCTATATTCAGAGTGAGACTCTTTTCACAAAGCTTGAGTTGTCACGGCTTTTGGGCTATAAAGGGGGTGATGTTGCGGATTTGCGAAAACTTAAAGCCGCGCCGTTTCTTGATGGCCGGGAACACCCTTTGAATGCATCTCTGGCGGTTGAAAGTCGTTGTCGGTTGCCCGATTACGTTATTTTAAGGCTTGATAAACTGTCGATGCGGCATTCGCTGGAGACCAGAACCCCATTTTTGGATTATCGCCTGGCCGAGTTTGCCGCCCGTTTACCGGTCGAATATAAAATTGATCTTAATCAAGGGCGTGAGAAATATATCTGTCGGCGCACTTTTTCTCGTTTTAAACTTTTAGATGAGCGCAGTGCCTGGCGGCGCAAACAGCCCTTTACCAGTCCCCTGGCAGCCTGGCTGGGCGATGAGAAAGCCTGGCCGGAAGTGGTCTCGGAGGCGCTCTCAGGTAACATGATTAAACGGCATGGAGTGCTTGATTTAAAGATGGTAAAAGAGCTCAAATCTCAGGTTACAACCGCTGGCGTCGGCCCGGCGACATTGGTTTCGGGAGCTGATCGTCTCTTTGCGGTTCTGGTTTTTACTTTGTGGTATGAGGAATTTTGTTGTGGATGAAAATGCTCATGTAAAGTTCGATGATCTGGTGCTGGAGTATAGCGAAAGGCTTTTTGAGCTGCTTTCACGAGCTCTGGTCCCAGGCCCTTTAACCTATGGTTTTGAATATGAATTTATGCCGACTTGCAAGATGACGCCGGACAAGGTTAAAGAGCTTGAAACGGCTCTTCCGAGGTTGGGCTTTCAGCGTCAGGACGATGGCACTTTCAAGGCTTTTGACGGACTTCATATTACGTTTGAACCGGGAGGACAGTTAGAATACGGATCACCTCCTCTTTTTGCGCATGATGAGGAGGGGATTTCCAACCTGTTAGATCATATCGCGGCAACCAATCAAGCAATAAAAGAGCTTTGCGGGATCAAATATCTGGCTCGCGATTATTGTTCAGACCGGATGTTGGCACCGCTCTGTCTTAAGGGCCGGCGCTATCGGGATATGCACGCTCTTTTTTCCGCTAACGGCGGCCGTGGTCGTGAGATGATGAAGGGTACGGCCTCGATTCACCTGCATGTCAGGATTCGCTCGTTAAATGAAATGGTGCCGCTTTTTCGGCTTTTGCAGAAGTTATCAACTGATTCCGATTTTGCCATGTCAAAGACGCGGCGGGAGATATGGGATACGACCGAACCCTCTCGCTGCCGGCTTCCAGAGGTTGATGAGATTGAAAATGAGAAAGCGTTGTTGGCTCATCTGGTCAGGCATGCCTTGAAGGCTATAGATTTTAATAAGCGTATTCCATTCGCTGAGCTCAAAAATCGGTCGTTTGCTGATTTTTTGACTCATTTGACTACAATCTTTACTGATGTACGGCTTAATCTCAAAGGGCCAACCCTCGAATTGCGCACCATGGACAGTTTACCAGCCCCGGATTTTCTCAAGCGCTGGCGGCGCTTTGTCACAGAAGTCGAAAAAACAGATTAAAATTGAAAAAAGGAGCTGGAAATGGCGGATATAGTTATCTACAGTACTCAGGTATGTCCATATTGTGTTAAGGCTAAACAGTTGTTTTCAGCTAAAGGGGCAACCTTTAAGGAGATCGATATCAGCCGTGACCCGGCTCTGGTGGAAGAGGCCCAAACCCGTAGCGGCGGGCGCAAAACCGTGCCTCAGATATTTATTGGCGATTTTCATGTTGGTGGTTGTGATGAACTTTATGCACTGAATGCGGCGGGTAAGTTGGATGAGCTGTTGAAGTAGACGTAAGGGTTTAATTATGGAAAATTATTCTGCAAATGAGACATTGAAAACCATCTATCAACGTCGGAGTATACGCCAATTTCAGGATTTGCCGATTCCAGATTCACTGATTCAGGCGGTTCTCGATGCTGCTAACCAGGCTCCTTCTGCTCATAATCAGCAATCATGGAAATTCGTTGTTATCCGGGATCAGAAGAAACAGGAGTTAGCGCGGTTGGTTTCGCAAAAAGCCACCGGTTTTCCTAAGCCGTCCGCGTCAATTTTGCGTATGGCCGGCCGTAGTATCGGGAGTGCGCCGGTTGTTATTGCAGCCATGAATACCGGTACCCTGATTAATCATGGTACAGAATTGTTCAAGATTGAAGAAGATATTTCCGAAGATTTTTTTCGCACGATGGAGATCCAGAGTTCTGCCGCCGCAGTTGAGAATCTTCTGCTCGCAGCAACGGCTCTTGGTCTTGGTAGTGTCTGGCTTGGGGTTCTATTTCTTATCAAAGCTGATGTATTATCATTTCTGGGTGAAGCCCAGGGAGAGTTTATGGCTGTAATTCCACTTGGTTACCCGCGAAAAGAACATGTCAGCCCCAAAAAACAGGCATTGGAATATGTTGTCAAATATTTGTAAGATGGCGTCGTAAAAAGTTCCGATATCCTGCGTTGTTGTGGTTTCCCAGACACTCGACATACTAGATGTATGGTCTCGCGCCTGGGAAACCACAACATCTTGTCTATCGAAATTTTTACTTAGCCATCCCGTTACTTTTTACGAGTCCATCAATAATGAATAAAATTGCAGTAATTGGCGGCAGTGGAGTTTTAGAGATAGAACTTTTTACCGGGCTCAAAAAGCGTGAGATTGTGACTGGATACGGTCGGGTGCTGGTTGAAGAAGGGGAGGAAGGTCTCTTTTTTTTGCAGCGCCACCAAACCCCGCCGGTGCCGCCGCATAAACTTAATCATCAGGCTAATCTGGCAGCGCTCAAGGAGTGCGGGGTTAAGT